>NZ_JAQRMS010000006.1:11157-23296 GCF_028599055.1 Candidatus Thioglobus sp. | reverse complement strand
GTTAAAGTTTAATGTTCAAGTCTAAATTTTTGATAAAAAACCCTTGAAATAGTCCTTTTTATCTTGAAATTTGTCTATTTTTCACGGTGCAGATAAGAATTAAGCTTGAAGATTGAAAATTTTGGAAATAATGTAAATCACACTATTTACAATGATTCCGTATAAGGATTTACGTCTCAAAATAACTAAGGCGTGTTTATAATAATTTAAGAAAAAATATATTCATTAAATAATGCAAAAAAGTTTAGTCGCAGAATTATTAGGAACCTATATATTGGTCTTTGCTGGTACTGGCGCAATGGCGATTGGCGCTATCACTGGTGAGCCTGGACATGCCGGTATAGCGCTTACTTTTGGCTTTGTGATTGTGGCGTTAATTTATAGCTTTGCACATATATCAGGTGCGCATTTCAATCCGGCTGTGAGTGTGGCATTTTGGATAATGGGCGAGTTTGAAAAATCCAAAGTATTGCCTTATATTGCTGCGCAAGTTGTTGGTGCTATTTTGGCTAGTTATAGTTTGTATTTTTTGTTACTGGAAGATATTACTTCAATGCAACAAGCGGCTTATTTAGGTGCAACCTTGCCACACGGGTCTGCGTTGCAGTCATTTGGCTTTGAGCTGATTTTAACGTTTATTTTGATGCTGGTGATTGCAGCTTCCGCCGTACATGGTAAGGCGATTAAAGATTTTGCTGGCATTGCTATTGGTTTTACCGTAGGGCTAGAAGCAATGTTTGCCGGCCCAATCACGGGTGCAAGCATGAACCCTGCGCGTTCAATCGGCCCAGCACTGGCCAGTGGCAATTTTGATTATTTATGGATTTATATTATTGCAACTACTTTAGGCGCTATGCTTGCTGCCAAAGTTTATGTCAATTTTATTAAAGGTACGGAGTAACGTATGAAAAAAGTATTAATTTTATGTACCGGTAATTCTTGCCGCTCAATCATTGCCGAGGCGCTGATTAACCATGACTTGTCTGAATGTGCCCAGGCATATTCATCAGGTGTGGCAGCGAGCGGGCGTGTTAATCCAAATGCCAGGCAAGTGCTAGAGCAAAATAATCTTTGGCGTGATGAATATCATTCAAAGGTGATTGATAAAGTGATGGATATTGACTTTGACTTAGTGGTAACAGTCTGTGGTAATGCACAGGAAACTTGCCCAGTTTTTCCTGGAAAAGTGCCGGTTATTCATGTTGGATTTGAAGATCCTGATGGGCAAGAATTTGAGGCTTTTTTACAGACTTTCTCCGAAATTCGTCAAAAACTCATTCCAATTGTTAAGAATAAAGTGTGTTAAGATGCTATTTGAGGCAATAAAAGGATAAAAAATGGATGTTATTTATTGGTTAATTCCCAGTATGATTTTTGTTGGTGTTGTGCTGGTAATCCTTTTAATGATGGGGGTTAAGCGAGGTCAATTTGATGATCTTGAAGGTGAAGGTCAGCGTATTTTATTTGATGAAGATCAAGAAATTCACACCCCAAAAAAAAATCCTAAAAATGGGGTTGACACTTGATAGTCTTTATAGATAATTCGCTTCAGTAGACAAGCAAAAAAAACAATCTAATTACAGAGGAAAAGAAGATGGCAAAAAGTATTATTGATGGTCTTTTTGGTAGATCTCCGATCAGCCCACTACAACAACATATGTCACACGTACATTCATGTATTGGTGAATTAAGCGGTTTTATGGTTGCAATCCATGCCCAAGACTGGGATGAAGCAGAGCGCATTAAATCTATTATTGGCACTAAAGAGGGTGAAGCAGATAAGCTTAAGAAAAAGCTGCGCCTAAGTTTGCCATCTACTTTCATGATGCCATTTTCTCGTCGTGACTTGCTAGACTTGTTGTTGATACAAGACTCTATTGCCAACGTCACTAAAGACGTGTCAGGGTTAATGATTAATCGCAAGATGACTTTACCTGATGAAATTTTTGAAGACATTATCGAATTAACCGACGTTTGTATTCAAACCTCTGAAATGGCGTTAAGCGCAGTGAATGAATTAGATGAACTGTTAGAAACTGCGTTTGGTAACCGTGAGCGTAAAGTGGTTGGCTCCATTATTAGCAAGGTTAATGATTTAGAAAGTAAATCAGATAAAATTCAACATACTATTCGTACCAAGCTATTTCCATTAGAGGCTACACTACCACCGGTTGATGTAATGTTTTATTACCGTGCGGTAGAGTGGTTGGGTGAGTTGGCAGACTCCGCTCAAAAGGTCGGTTCTCGACTTGAAGTATTGTTAGCTAAATAATTAACTAGGAGACTGACATGGAAATTATTGCAAATTACGGTGATATTTTATTAGTGCTTGCGGTTGTATTCGGCCTGTTTATGGCGTGGGGTGTGGGTGCAAACGATGTGGCAAATGCAATGGGAACTTCTGTAGGTTCTGGCGCAATTACCATTAAACAAGCGATTATTATTGCGGTTATTTTTGAGTTTGCTGGCGCTATTTTAGCGGGTGGCGAGGTAACGGCAACTATTCGTAAGGGTATTTTGGATGCGGGTAACTTTACGGATACGCCGCATTTATTGGTTTACGGTATGCTGGCTTCATTATTAGCAGCAGGCACTTGGTTAATGATCGCTTCTAGTCTAGGCTGGCCGGTGTCAACCACGCACTCAATTGTGGGTGCAATTGTCGGTTTTGGTGCTGTTGGTGTAGGTGTTGATGCAGTAGCTTGGGGTAAGGTTGGCTCAATTGCCATGAGTTGGGTTGTCTCGCCAATCTTGGCAGGATCATTAGCCTTTATGCTATTTAGAAGCTTACAAAGCCTTATTATTGATACCAAAGATCCGTTTGATAACGCCAAGAAATATGTGCCTTTTTACATGTTTTTGGTGGGTTTTGTTATTTCACTAGTAACCATTTTTAAGGGTTTGAAGCATGTAGGATTAAGTTTTGATCTAGGCACAAGTTATCTTTTGGCAATTATATTTGGTTTACTGGTTGCCAGTGTTGGAACCATTATTATTCGACGTATTAAAGTTGATCCAAGTGAAAACGAAGATTTTCACTTTACCTCTATGGAGCGCATCTTTAGTGTGCTAATGGTTATTACCGCAGCAGCGATGGCATTTGCGCATGGCTCGAACGATGTGGCGAATGCGATTGGTCCATTGGCAGCGGTTTATGGCGTAATTGAGAGTGGCGGTTTGATTGGTGCCAAAAGTTCTTTGCCAGTTTGGGTGTTACTTGTTGGTGGCGGTGGTATTGTCTTCGGTTTGGTGACTTACGGCCATAAGGTGATTGCAACTGTTGGTACTGGTATTACTCAATTAACCCCATCACGTGGTTTTGCAGCAACACTAGCTGCTGCCGCAACGGTGGTTATTGCATCAGGTACTGGCCTGCCAGTTTCGACCACACAAGTATTAGTGGGTGCAGTGCTTGGTGTTGGTTTGGCACGAGGTATGGCTGCACTTGATACGCGCATGATTAACAAGATTTTCTTATCATGGTTGGTAACATTGCCAGCAGGCGCATTGATGTCGATTATCTTCTTCTTTATGCTTAAGGGCATGTTCGGAGCATAAGATGACTTTAGATGAAATTCAAGCTAAACTTGAGGCTGGTGTTGAGGGTTCAACCGTTACCATGGAAGGTGATGGTTGCAATTGTTCAACTTTAGTCGTCTCTGAAGTATTTGAAGGTATGGGCTTGCTGGCTAGACAAAAAATGGTATTAGCCGCTGTACGAGCGGACATTGACTCAGGTGAGCTTCACGCATTATCCATTAAAGCAAGAACGCCAGCTGAGTTAGCGAGTTAAACACATAAAACCTCTGCAAAGAAAATTTAAGTAATGTCCAGTGTATGCACTGGCAAGGATTTTTTTTAATTGCTGTGGCACTGTGTGTACTCACACTATTTTGTAGCACACCATTATTCATATAGTAATTAGATTGTTGAAATCGATCGATAATTTGGTGCAACTTTAAAACAGATAAAAGCCGCTCCAAACTACTGAAATTTCGGCTCTGCAAAGTAGTCTAAATAATGAAAATCTCACTATTTTAAAAAAACTTCCCTTAAAAATACGACTGTCATAATTCTGTCATATTCAAATACTATACTGACCGCGAATTTAATCAAAAGTGGAATAAGTTATGAAAAATATTTACAAATCAACAATGGTGGTGGCTGTTTCTAGCGCCATTCTTTCATTTTCTCATTTGGCAACTGCTAGAGACCATATTGATGTGGTTGGCTCATCAACCGTTTATCCTTTTTCGACAGTAGTTGCTGAAACTTACGGCAAAAAAACTGGTGGCAAAACACCAAAAATTGAATCGACTGGTTCTGGTGGTGGCATGAAATTATTTTGTGCAGGTAATGGCATAAATACACCGGATATTACTAATGCTTCACGTAGGATTAAGCTCAGTGAGTACAATAAATGTCAAAAAAATGGTGTTAAAGATATTGTTGAGGTTATGATTGGATTTGACGGTATTGCTATAGCTAACTCTAAAAAAGGACCTACTTTTAATTTAAGTCGTCGCGAGTTGTTTTTGGCATTAGCTAAACAAGTTCCTGGAGAAAAAACAGGCACACTGATTGACAATCCTTATACAAAATGGAGTGATATTAGCTGGAATCTTCCAAATACAAAAATTGAAGTACTAGGCCCGCCACCAACATCTGGTACACGTGACGCATTTGCAGAGTTGGCGCTACAAGGTGGGTGCTTTACTTATGATTGGATCAAGCAAATTAAAAAAGATTCAAAAATTGCTAAAAAATCTGGCAACAAAACACTTGCTTCCCAATTAAAGAAAAAATATAAAACCATTTGTCATTCAGTTCGTGAAGATGGTGCTTATGTTGAAGTAGGAGAAAATGACAATCTTATCGTTGAAAAATTGAGAGCCAACCCTAAGGCGCTAGGTGTTTTTGGATTTAGTTTTTTGGATCAAAATAGTGACGTAGTTAAAGGTGCAGTTATTGATGGTGTTAATATTGATTTTGAAGCAATTTCTGATGGTTCTTACCCGATTTCTAGACCGCTATATTTTTACGTTAAGAAAAGCCATGTTGGAAAGATTCCAGGCATTAAAGAATTTATTGCTGAATTTACCAATGAAGATACATGGGGTGAAGATGGATACTTAACCGACAAAGGATTGATTCCATTATCTGATGATGAGCGTCAAAAAATGAGCGACTCAGCCAATAGTCTAACACCACTTAAGATGTGATCAATTAAATCGTCATTTTATGTACAATTTAACCACCATGTTTACATGGTGGTTTTTTCAATTTAAAGGATTAGTATGACCTTAGAAGTAATTATTACAACACTCCTGGCGTTATTGTTTTTAGGATATTTTGTTGGCAGAAAGCGATCAATTGCTCTGTCTAAAAAAACTAGCCAAAAATTGCATTCATTGCCACAATACTATGGTTATTTGATTGCATTTTGGAGTAGTGTGCCTGCGTTGTTAATTTTATTATTCTGGGCGGCATTAGAATCTTCGTTTATTACTTCTGCAATTGTCACTCAATTACCGGCACAGTTTCAGCAACTATCAGCTGATGAACTTGGATTGTTTGTTAATGAAATTGTTAATTTATCTAATTCCGGCTTAGTAGTGGATGATGAGATTAAGCGTCAAGCAGTTATTCAATACAATAAGTTAATTGAGTTTAGCAATTCGATTAAATCTGCGGTTGTTTTGGTTTTGGCATTTGTCGGAATGTTTGTTGCATTAACTTTTATTAAGCCAGAAATGAAAGCGCGTAATTTGGTTGAAAAGTTAATACGTGGGGCGATGATCGCCTGTGCCTCAATTGCTGTTTTAACCACGATTGGTATTATTTTTTCAGTGATATTTGAATCGATTATATTTTTCAAAACAGTGAATGTTTTTGATTTCTTGTTTGGTACGCACTGGAGCCCTCAAGAGGCGATCCGTGAGGATCAAGTTGGCGGTTCTGGTAGTTTTGGTGCTTTGCCATTATTTGTGGGTACGTTGCTTATCTCATTTATCGCATTGGTAATTGCTGTGCCTTTGGGGTTAATGTCAGCCATTTATTTGTCAGAATATTCATCTCCTAAATTTAGATCGTTTGCGAAGCCTGTTCTAGAGATGTTGGCAGGCATTCCAACGGTTGTTTATGGTTTTTTTGCTGCATTAACAGTTGCACCTTTTATTCGTGATTTGGGCGAATCCTGGGGCTTGAGTTTATCTTCTGAAAGTGCATTGGCGGCAGGGCTGGTGATGGGTGTTATGATTATTCCGTTTGTGTCTTCATTATCAGACGATGTCATTTCGGCTGTGCCACAATCAATGCGTGATGGCTCGTATGCAATGGGCGCTACAAAATCTGAAACCATTAAGCAAGTGATTATTCCTGCTGCTTTGCCAGGCATTGTTAGCGGTGTTTTACTGGCTGCTTCTCGTGCTATTGGCGAAACCATGATTGTGGTTATGGCAGCAGGACTCTCAGCAAATCTAAGCTTCAATCCTTTAGAAGCTGTTACCACTGTGACCGTACAAATGGTGACACTATTAACAGGTGATCAAGAGTTTGATAGTGCAAAAACACTCGCCGCATTCGCATTAGGGCTGGGATTGTTTTTAACCACTTTAGTGCTGAATATTATTTCGCTTTATATCGTGCGTAAATATCGTGAACAATATGAGTAACAATATGACTGGAAACACAGAAAAAATTAAACTTAAATTAGCCAAACGCTACGCTAAAGAAAAGCGCTTTAGGTTGTACGGCATTAGCGCCATTGCTGTTAGTATTGCTTTTTTATTATCACTGCTTATTAACATTTCAGTAACTGGGTTTCCAGCTTTTCAGCAAACCTATGTTAATATTGATGTAGATATAGACAGCAAGTTATTAAATCTAAACTCACAATATAGTGAACAGGATTTATTTCGCGCTAATTATAGTAAAGTCATTAAGCAATCTTTAAAAACTATGTTTCCTGGCGTCAAAGGCAGAAAACAAAAAAGGGCGCTTAGACAGCTAGTGAGTAAGAGTGCAATTTATCAGCTTAGAGATTTTGTGATTAATAATCCAAGTGTGCTTGATACTAAGCAATCTTTATGGTTTTTGGCTAGGGATGATGTGGATGTGTTCATGAAAGGTGGCATTGATAGATCTCTGCCAGAATCAGATCGTAGACTTAAAGATTTTCAATTGGTTTGGGTTGATAAGCTATTGGCACAAGATCGTCTTGAAAAACGATTTAATATTGGTTTTTTCACTGAAGGTGATTCTAGAGAGCCAGAACAGGCGGGCATTAAAGGCGCCATAGTTGGTTCATTACTAACCATGCTTGTGACAATGTTCATGTCTTTCCCGATTGGTGTGGCAGCAGCGATATACCTCGAAGAATTTGCACCCAAAGATAATAAATGGGTCGATTTGATTGAAATTAATATTAATAACTTAGCAGCTGTACCCTCTATTGTTTTTGGACTATTAGGGCTGGCAGTTTTTATTGGTCTTTTTGGGGTGCCAAGATCAGTGCCATTAATTGGGGGGCTGGTTCTAACATTAATGACGCTTCCAACCATTATTATTACTTCTAGAGCAGCATTAAAAGCAGTGCCCCCATCTATTCGCGAGGCCGCATTGGGTCTAGGCGCATCACGCGTACAAACAACCTTTCACCATGTTGTGCCAGCTGCTATGCCCGGTATTTTAACGGGTACTATTATTGGCATGGCTCAAGCATTAGGTGAAACTGCGCCGTTATTAATGATTGGTATGGTTGCCTTTATTGCGAATGTTCCGCAAGGCATTACAGACCCTTCTACGGTACTGCCAGTACAAATATATTTGTGGTCTGATTCACCAGAGCGTGCATTTACAGAAAGAACATCTGCCGCTATTATGGTGTTATTAGGATTTTTAATTGTAATGAATTTTTTAGCCGTAATCATGCGTAAGAAATTTGAAAAGAAATGGTAGGTAATTTATGACTGATATAGAAAAGCGCGAAGAATTTGACATAGAAATTGATAAAACGGTTGGCAAGCCCTTTATTGATGATGCAAAATTTTCTACTCGTAATGTGGATGTTTTTTATGGTGACAAACAGGCGATATTTGATGCCAATATTGACATTGGGAAAAATCAAATTATTGCAATGATTGGCCCGTCTGGTTGTGGAAAGTCTACCTTTTTAAGGTGTCTTAATCGTATGAATGACACCATTGCTGATTGTCATATAAGTGGTGATATTAGACTAGACAATGAAGATGTTTATCAAAAGCATCAAGATCCAGTTTTATTGCGTGCTCGTGTGGGCATGGTTTTTCAAAAACCAAATCCATTTCCGAAGTCTATTTATGACAATGTGGCTTACGGTGCTAAGTTGCACGGCTTGGCAGGTAGCAAGATTGAGCTAGATGAATTGGTTGAGAATAGTTTAATTAGAGCAGGACTTTTTAAAGAGGTTAAGGATTCACTTCATAAGCCAGGTACAGGTCTTTCTGGTGGACAACAGCAGCGATTATGCATTGCCAGAACAATCGCCATTGATCCAGAAGTTATTTTAATGGATGAACCAACTTCAGCTCTTGATCCAATTGCCACTGCTGTTATTGAAGAGCTAATGATAGATTTAAGTGCAAAATATACCATTGCAATTGTTACGCACTCTATGCAACAGGCTGCTAGAGTATCACAAAGAACGGCTTATTTTCACATGGGTCATTTAGTTGAGGTTAACGACACCAATACAGTATTTACCAATCCAGAACACCAATTAACTGAAAATTATATTACCGGTAGATTTGGATAACAATTAGGAGTTTATTTATGGAAAAACAACAACATATTTCACAGCAATACAATAAAGAGCTGGAAGGGGTTAAAAGCAAAGTTTTAAATATGGGTGGCCTGGTTGAAGCTCAAGTTGAAAGCGCCGTTAGTGCACTCATTGAGCAAAACGATGAACTGGCAAAACAAGTGGCAGAGTCTGATTATAAAATCAATAAAGCTGAGGTTGAGATTGATGAAAATTGTGCTCAGCTTATTGCTAAAAGACAGCCTGCTGCTGGAGATTTAAGGCTTATTATTGCTATTATTAAAGTGATTACAGATCTTGAGCGTATTGGCGATGAGGCAGAAAAGATTGGGCGCCATGTTCAAAAACTACATGCTACTAAAGATGATACCGGCATGCACGTCGAGCTCAGTAGTCTCGGTGAGAAAGTTATCGCTATCTTGCATGATGCGCTTGATGCGCTTGCACGCATGGATATAGAGAAAGCAGCTAAAGTAGTAGAATCAGATAAGCAGATTGATAAGGAGTTTAATCGAGTATCTAGGGTATTGGTAACGCATATGATGGAGGACCCTCGCAATATCAAAAACATGCTGCATGTGACTTGGTGTGCAAGGGCACTTGAAAGAATTGGTGATCACTCTCAAAATATCTGTGAGTATGTTATTTATTTGGTTAAAGGTCAAGATGTTCGTCACACAGAATTTAATCTGGATCAAAAATAAAATTAAAAAATTTTCATCATGGCTACTATATTAATTATTGAAGATGATAAGGCAATTTTAGAGATGCTTAGTATTTCTCTTAAAACCAAGAAATATGACACGCTGAAATCGAGAACAGGATATCAAGCGTTAAGTCTACTTGGCGGCAATAATATAGATTTGGTTTTATTAGATTGGATGTTGCCAGATATTGATGGCATTCAGTTAATTGGTAAAATTAGAAAGTTGTCAAAGTCTCAGTATTTGCCAATTATGATGCTAACGGCCAAGTCGGGAGAGGATGACAAGGTAAAGGGGCTTGATATGGGGGCTGATGATTACATGACCAAGCCCGTGCTATTAAAAGAGCTTGATGCTCGAATTCGTTCTCTGTTGAGACGCTCCCAGGGTTCAGATATTAATGATGATTTAACGATTGGAAATATTGTTATTAATTCAACTAAACACTTGTTAACCATTAATGGCAATATTATCAGTCTAGGTTCTACTGAATTTCGATTGCTACATTTTTTGATGAAAAATAAGGAGAGGGTATTTGATCGCTCTCAGTTGCTTGATGAGGTTTGGGGGATGTTTGTTGCGATAGATGAGCGTACTGTCGATGTTCATATCTTGCGACTTAGGAAAATATTAAAGCCATTTAAATTAGACGGTCATATTCAAACTGTTCGCAACATGGGCTACCGGTTTAATTCCGTCATAAACTCATGAAGCCTTCAATTTGGTCAATTGAAAGATCTAGGCTCTTTATTGTTATATTGGCAACTTTGGTTGGCGGTCTTTTGACAAACGAGTGGCTAATTAGTTTGACGCTAAGTTTATTTTTTTATATTATTTGGATGTATCACAAACTGCAACAATTTTACAATTGGATTGCTAATGGAACGAAGCAAGATAACGCACCAGATAGTGATGGCATTTGGGACAAGATTAATTATCAAGTACTGCAAACAAAAAACAAGAGTAATAATAGAAAAAAGCGCATGAATGCTTTGTTAAAGAGATCGCAACGCATTCTAAGAGGCTTTCCTTATGCTGCTATTGTTCTTAATAAAAATAATGAAATTGACTGGAATAACAAGAAGTCTGGACTGCTGTTGAATATTATCAAGAATGATAGGGGGCAGCGTATTAATAATTTAATTCGTTCACCTAAGCTGTATAAGCTATTATCTTCTGCTGAAGACGGCAGTGAAGTTGAAATAGAATCACCCAGAGACTCATCTACACAATTGCTATTAAAGCTAATTGAAATCGGTCCTGGTTCAAGGTTGTTAATTGCCCGTGATATCACTCAAAGAAATAAAACATTAGAAATGCGAAAAAATTTTATTTCTAACGCCTCTCATGAATTGCGAACACCGCTTACCGTGATCTCTGGTTATTTAGAAATGATTAAAGAAGATGATAGCCTACCAAAAGCACTGGCTGACTCAATTGATGCATCATATGATCAATCTGAGAGAATGAGAAACATTATTGAGGATTTGTTAACACTCTCGCGTTTGGAAAGTACCGACGATATTCAAGATATTAGCGTTGATATTGATATGAATAAAATTATCAATCATGTTTGTCAAGATTTTGAGCAGAAAATTATTGTAGAAATTGACACGGATAAAATAATTCATGGCGTTGAAACAGAGATAATTAGTCTGTGTACCAACCTAATACAAAATGCTATGCTTTACACACCTAAGGGGACAAAAATTATAGTCAAGTGGTATGAGGATGAGAATGATAGATTATGTATTGACGTGCAAGATTTTGGCAAAGGTATTCCTGAAAAACATATAGCTCACTTAACAGAAAGATTTTATAGAGTAGACAAAGGTAGATCTAAAGAGCAGGGTGGCACTGGATTGGGACTGGCGATTGTTAATCATATTGCTCATAGGCATAATGGCGTATTAAATATTGATAGCCAATTCGGCGTTGGCTCCACATTTACTGTTTGTTTTTACTAGGGTGTGAATTAATTAGCTTAATCTATGTGATTGAAAATTTTATAAACTTCAATACAGTCAGAAGAAAAAAGAGGCTGTTATTTTTATTTAATTCGGTATCTGGCAGACTGCGCATGCGCTTGCAAGCCTTCGCCATCAGCCAGTGTGGCAGCAATATCACCTAAAACATTAGCACCTTCATCAGACACCATGATTAAGCTAGATTTCTTTTGAAAATCATACACGCCTAATGGAGAGGAGAATCTCGCTGTACCAGAGGTTGGCAATACGTGATTTGGCCCTGCACAATAATCACCCAACGATTCACACGTATGGCGCCCCATAAAGATAGCGCCTGCATGTTTAATACCATCAAGCATTGCCTGAGGATCTTCTACAGAAAGTTCTAAATGTTCTGGGGCGATTTGGTTTGATAGTGAGATCGCTTCATCCATATCTTTGGTTAAAATCAGAGCGCCACGATCTTTAAGTGCTGTTGCAATAATATCTTTGCGCTCCATGGTTGGTAGTAGCTTCGCAATGCTCGCTTCAACTTGGTCGATAAAATCCGCTTCTGGACAAAGTAAAATAGATTGTGCGTCTTCATCGTGTTCTGCTTGAGAGAATAAATCCATGGCGATCCAATCAGGGTTGGTTTTACCATCACAAATAATTAAAATTTCACTAGG
>NZ_JAQRMS010000006.1:0-11057 GCF_028599055.1 Candidatus Thioglobus sp. | reverse complement strand
CTCGCTCATATTTGCAGCATTCATTGCGTCAAATTGATTGGTGTAATCAACCAATGCTTGATCGCCAGATGTGCGAATATTGGCAATAATGTCGTCAACGGTTTTGGCAACTGACGTATTAGAAACACTCTCCCAAGCTAATAATTGACTAAGGTTTGCTTGAAAATCAGATTGAGTGGATGATAATTTAGTAATCATAAGTTGTTCTCGATTGCACTAATCCAAGTTTTGATTTGGGTATTTTTGGTTTTGAAAGAGGCAGAATTAACCACTAAGCGTGAGCTAATGTCTTCAATGTGATCTAGTGGAATTAATCCGTTAGCTTTTAACGTGTTACCGGTATCAACCAAATCAACAATACAGTGAGAAAGGCCAACCACAGGTGCTAATTCCATCGCACCATAGAGTTTAATAATTTCACAAGATTGACCTTGTTTTTCAAAGTAGCGTTTGGCTGAATTAACGTATTTAGTCGCTACTTTTAACGTATTTTCATTCAGGTGATCGCTAGATTTGGCAGCAACCATTAATTTGCATTTAGCAATACCAAGATCTAGCACTTCAAATAGGTTATTAGCACCATGTTCTAATAGTACATCTTTGCCAGCAATACCCATGTCAGCTGCTCCATGTTGAACAAAAACAGGCACATCAGTCGCTCGAATGATAATGACTTTAACATTCTCTAAATTGGTATCTAGAATGAGTTTACGAGAATTTAGCTCTTCATTAGTGATTTCAAGTCCGGCTTTTTTTAATAAAGGCAGTGTTTGTTCTAAAATTCTACCTTTTGATAATGCAATGGTTAACATGATAATCGTCTCTAATCTTGTATGCGCTCAATGTTAGCGCCTAATAATTTTAATTTTTCTTCAATGGTTTCATAGCCTCGGTCTAGGTGATAGACTCGTTCAATCGTTGTTGTGCCTTGCGCTGCAAGACCCGCTAACACCAAAGAGGCGGAAGCACGCAAGTCAGTTGCCATTAGATTTGCGCCCGTCAGAGATTTTACACCTTTGGCAATAACCGTGTTACCTTCTAGGGTTAGATCAGCACCCATTCTTGAAAGTTCAGGAATGTGCATAAAGCGATTTTCAAATATGGTTTCAGTAATACTAGCTTGACCCTCGGCAATGGCATTTAGGGCGCAAAATTGTGCCTGCATGTCAGTTGGAAAATTAGGATAGGCGCTGGTTCTAATGTTAACTGCTTTAGGTCGTTGGCCTTTCATGTCAAGTGTAATGCTTGTTTTATCACATATGATGTCTGCACCAGTTTCAATCAGCTTGTCAATAACCGCGCGCATAGATTGATGGCGGATATGCTTAAGCGTTACCTTGCCTCCGGTGATGGCTGCTGCAATTAAATAAGTGCCTGCTTCAATTCGATCAGGGCAAACGCTATGAGTAATGCCAGAAAGTGTTTTAACACCTTCAATATTGATAACTGCAGTACCGGCGCCAGAAATCTTAGCACCCATATTTATTAAACAGTTGGCTAGATCAATAATTTCAGGCTCTTGAGCGGCATTGTAAATGGTTGTTGTGCCTTGGGCCAGTGTAGCTGCCATGAGGATATTTTCCGTCGCGGTAACACTAACTTGTTCAAAGTGTACGTTAGCACCAATGAGCTGCTTTGCCTTGGCGTAAATATAGCCGCCTTTAACTTCAATAGAGGCGCCTAGGTCTTCTAGTGCTTTCAAATGCAGGTTAACAGGTCGTGTGCCAATGGCACAACCGCCTGGCAGGGAAACTTTAGCCTCGCCATATTTAGCCAACATAGGCCCTAAAGCCAAGATAGAGGCGCGCATGGTTTTAACTAAATTATATTCAGCGGTTAGTTTGGTTAATTTGGCACTGTCAATGAATAGGGAATTGTCTGATTCAAGAATAAATTCAGCACCCATATCCATTAACAATCTCAACGTGGTTGAAACATCACTCAAGTGCGGCGTATTGTTTAGTTTTAATGGCCCATCAGCTAGGATTGAAGCAAATAAAATCGGCAGAGCGGCATTTTTTGAGCCGGCAATATTTATGGTACCTGATAAAGCTGTGCCGCCTTTGATGACTAGTTTGTACACTACTTAGCGTTTAGTTTTTCTAGTTTTCTCTCAGATCTTTTGATTAACGCATTAACTCCTTTACGCTTAATGTGAGAATTAAACTGTGCTTGATAATTTTTTACAATACTAACACCTGAAAAAACCACGTCATATACATACCAAGCCTCAAGTCTAATCATCTTAAGGGAAGTAGTAAAAGGTTTTCCACCTTCGTTGATAGTAATATTAAGTTTTACAATGGCTTTATTGTCTTTTCTACGAATATTTGGGTCAACCGAAATTTGCACGCTATCAAGTTTATCGTAGCTTGCTAGAATGCCAACATAGTCTTGAATTAAAGATTCAGAAATGTAGTATTGAAAAAACTGTTTTTGCTGAATATTAAGACCTTCCCAGTGATTATCTAGTGCGATTTTAGTGGCAACACCCATAGCTAGATTAGGTAGTAATTTCATGCGAATGAGTGTTTCAACGTTTTGCTTGCTGTCTTTACCTTGTTTTTTTAACTCTTTGAGTGAGCTTAGTGCACTAACCATGAAATTTAACGCAGAAGAGCTTGGCGAATTAATAATATCGGGGGTGATATCTTGACTTTGGATACTGGTTGTGGCTAAAGATTGGCCACTAAAGAAAATAGAGAATATAATAAATGCAGTTTTAATCATTGTTTTAAAAATGAAATAATTTAATTTTTTATTTTACCTTTTTCATAAATGTCTATTAAAGAAAAACTTAATAATCTAACTGGGCAGCCCGGGGTTTATCAAATGCTGGATAAACAGGGTTTGGTAATCTATGTGGGTAAGGCAAAAAACCTCAAAAAACGTGTCACTAGTTATTTTTCCAAGCAGCATGAGGATAATAAAACCCGGGTGTTGGTATCGAATATTGTCACTTTTAAGGTAATTGTAACGGCAAGCGAAACTCAAGCGCTATTATTAGAAGCTGAGTTGATCAAGCAGCATATGCCGCGTTATAACATCTTGCTTAAGGATTCGAAGAGCTATCCTTATATTTCTATAAGTAATGACAAACACCCAAGGGTGGGTTTTTTTCGAGGAAAAAAGCAAAATAAGCATCAATATTTTGGCCCTTATCCATCAGCACAAGTGGTTCGTGAGTCATTAACTTTGTTAAAAAAGATATTCAAGGTTAGGCAATGTACTAATGCAACTTATAGATCCCGATCTAGAGCTTGTTTAGAATATCAAATCGGACTATGTAGCGCACCTTGTGTTGGGCGTATTTCTGATGAAAATTATCAGCAAGACGTTAGCATGATGTCGTTGTTTTTAGCGGGAAAGGGTAAGCAAACACTGGATAAAATTTCGCAAAAAATGCAAATAGCTGCTCAGGAGCAAGAGTTTGAGCTGGCAGCCAGATTGCGTGATCAGCTAATTGATTTAAGAAAAATCCAAGAGCAGCATGCTTCTAGCTCAACGGCTGATCTTGATGTGATTGCCGTCACCCAACAAGATGGCGTGAATGCGATTGAAGTGTTATTTATTCGTGCTGGAAAACAAGTGGGGCAGGATTTTATTTTGCCAAAAAATTCTAATCACCAGCTCGTTGAAACGGTGTTATCAGCATTTATGCCACTTTACTATTTGGGTAAGGATACGCCAAAACAATTATTAATTAGTCATAAGCTAGCAGACAAAGAGATTATTGCTCAGGCACTTAATACTCAAATTATTGACACGCCTAATAAAGATAAAAAACATTATCTTAATATTGCCAATCTAACGTTAAAAGAGAATCTAAAGCAAAACTTACTTGCCAAGTATAGAAAAAAAACCACATTGGTGCATCTGCAAAGTATTTTGAATCTAAAAAACTTACCAGAGGTGATGGAGTGTTTTGATATTAGCCATATGATGGGCGAGGCAACGAAAGCGTCGTGCGTGGTCTTTGAAAAAGGCGTGCCAAAAGTGAGTAAATATCGTCAATTTGATATTAAAAACATCACTCCTGGTGATGATTATGCAGCCATGAATCAGGTGATATTTAGGCGCTATTCTCAAATGCTGAAGAATAATAAGCCATTGCCAGATGTAGTATTTATTGATGGCGGGCTTGGTCAGCTTAATCAGGCAATTATGGTGATGGATTCTATCGGTATTGATGAGGTTCAATTGGTCGGTGTAGCCAAAGGTGAAAAACGCAAAGCAGGGCTGGAAACACTGATTACCGTTGACGATGAAAAAGTCAATAAAATCAACCTACCACTACACGATCCTGCGCTTATGTTGATTAATCACATTCGTGATGAATCTCATCGTTTTGCGATTAAAAATCATCGTCTTAAGCGTGCAAAAAAACGTACCACCTCACCACTTGAAAATATTAAAGGTGTTGGAAAATTAAGGCGTAGCGCGCTGTTAAACTATTTTGGCGGCCTGCAAGAAATTAAAAATGCGTCAATAGATGAAATGCAAAAAGTAAAAGGTATTAATCTGGCTTTAGCGACTAAAATAGTCGAATCTCTTCAATAAATAAATCACCATGTTTTTAATTCGTCTTTTGATTATCGCTGTTGTTATCGGCTACTGTGTTTGGTTTATCAGCAACAAAGTATTGGGCAAAAATTTGAAAATGGCACGCGTAATTGCCACAACACTGGTGGTTACTTCAGTGGTGTATTTACTCTTAGGCAGCTTGTCTTATTTGCTTGAGGGCTAGTCTTTTTTGGAAATAAGCAGTGTATTTAAGTGCGCTGTATGCTTGATAATTTTATCGGTAACATTTACCAAGATTGACACATTTGAAGCCTCCCAAACAGGCATATCCCGCATATGATCACCCATATAGTCAAAGCCTTTTTTGCCAAAACGTTCAATGAGTTTATCTGCCTTGTTGTGTGAGGATAAATTAAAGTTAGCATTGCTAGCCATTACATCATCAAATAATTGCGTGTGTTTTGCCACTGAAAAAGCATAATCTTTGTGCGAGGCGGTTGCTAGGATAATTTCACAGCCTTGTTTTTTCCTCTCATGAATGTAGTCAATAGTGGGTTGTAGGTAGGGTAGTTTGGTAACATCAATTTCAAAGCGCTTGACTAGCTGACTTTTCAAATAGCCTTTGCCTTTAAAAAACCAAAAGGGATAAATCAAGATTAACCAAGGTTGTTGTTTTAATACGCCAATTGAGGATTCATACAACAAGTCAGTATTGATTAGGGTGTGGTCAAGATCAACGATTAGGGGTATTTTTTGAGTCATTCTAGCTCTGCCCATTGGTCAAAATAACGTTCTAAATCCGCTTCTAATCTGGCCAGGCGAATTAACGCATCTTGTGATTTGTCAGTTTGAAAGAATTCAGGATCTGAGAGTTGTAATTGAATTTCTCCAATTTCAATTTCTGTTTTTTCAATTTTGCCGGGCAGGTCTTTTAAGGCTTGCTGCTGTTTATAGCTAAGCTTCTTTTTTACATCCGCACCCGGTGTGGGTGTTGTACTGTTGGTTGTTTTTTTAACTGACTTGGGTTTTTCGCTAATAATCTTATCTTGTTTTTGTATTAGATAATCGTCATAACCGCCTGCATATTGATTAATCACGCCATCGCCATCTAGTACCACGGTTGAGCCAACGACGTTGTTTAAAAAAGTTCTATCATGTGAAATAAGAATCAGCGTGCCGTTGTATTCAACCAGCATCTCTTCTAATAACTCTAAGGTTTCAACGTCAAGATCATTCGTGGGCTCGTCAAGCACCAGAAGATTGGCGGGCTGAGAAAGAATTTTAGCCAACATAAGTCGGTTC
The DNA here is from genome assembly GCF_028599055.1 of Candidatus Thioglobus sp. Taxonomy (GTDB): domain Bacteria; phylum Pseudomonadota; class Gammaproteobacteria; order PS1; family Pseudothioglobaceae; genus Thioglobus_A. Next base: position 5,231 of record NZ_JAQRMS010000006.1, on the reverse strand, counting down.
TTTTCACCACCTGAAAACATTCTAATGGGTGCCATGGCCTGTTTTCCGGTAAACAGGAATTGCCTTAAATAGCCAATAATATGCTTACTTTTTCCACCAATTTCGATGCGCTCTCGACCGCCAGAGACAAAATCCATGGCCTTCATGTTTGGATCTAGATTGTCGCGCATTTGGTCAAAATAAGCCAGCTGGATGGTTTTTGAGCGACGAATAGAGCCTTGAGTTGGCTGTAGTTCGTCAAGCAGTAATTTAATAAAGGTTGATTTGCCCGTACCATTGCCACCAATGATGCCAATTTTTTCTCCTTTCAGCACCAGCATTGAAAAATCTTTAACCAGTTGTAATCCGGCAATATCGTAGGATATTTTCTTTACTTCGAAGACTAATTTTGACGCTCTATTTTCATCTTCCAATGCATGAATTTTGACATTGCCTTTTTTTGCACGTCGATTAACAAAGGATTTTCGCATTGATTCTAACGCTCTTACGCGGCCCTCATTGCGCGTTCGTCTGGCTTTAATGCCTTGTCTAATCCACACTTCTTCTTGGGCTAATTTTTTGTCAAAACGTGCGTTGGCTAATTCTTCAGCGTGCAATTGTTCGTCTTTACGTTTAACGTAATCCTTGTAACCACAGTCAAATACGCTTAAATTTCCCCGGTCTAGATCAAAGACCTTGTTAACAATGCCAGCCACGAAAGAGCGGTCATGGCTAATTAATACCAAAGTGCCATGATAATCTCTCAGCATTCTTTCTAAATCAAGAATGGCAGTGATGTCCATGTGGTTAGTTGGCTCATCGAGTAGTAACACATCTGGCTCTTTAATTAACGCTTGGGCCAGCATGACGCGACGACGCCAACCACCTGATAGGGTTGAGAGAATCGTATCCCCATTTAAATTAAAGCGATTTAGAATTGCCTCAATTTGATGCAGGTATTGCCAACCATCTAGTTGGTCTATTTGCTGTTGATATTCGCCCGCTTCATCCAACTTGCCTTGATTAATAAGATGTTGGTATTTGGTTAGTATTTGCCCAACATCTCCCAAACCTTCAGCAACAATATCAAATAAATTTTTATCATTATCTTCAGGCGGTGTTTGTTCTAAATAGCTAATGGTTACGCCATTTTTAACCTTCATTTTTCCATCATCAGGCTCAATCGTTCTAGCTAAAACACGCATAAAGGTGGATTTACCTTCGCCATTTCTGCCAATCAAGGCAACTTTATCTCCTTTTAAAATGGTGGCACTAACCTCATTTAAGATTGGCTTGTCGGAAAAGCTTAAGGAAATACTGTCAAGCGTAATTAATGGCATGGCTTTGGTTTTCTAAAACTATCGACAGGTGTAAAATCTAGGTTTTAGAATTAATGATTAAAGTATGCAAAATTTTACCCAAACCTTAACGCATTTGATAAAAGTTGGACTGACTCTTGCGTTAATAACATTTCAGCCTGTATCAGCAGAAAGTATTGAGGCTAAACAATTTATTAGTAGTGAGCAAGAGCAGCGTTATCGACAATTAATTGATGAAATTCGTTGCCCTGTTTGCCAGGGTCAAAGCATTGGTGGCTCTAATGCGGGCTTGGCTAAGGATTTGCGTGAAAAGGTGCGCGAGCTTATTATTAATCAACAAACTAACGATAGTATTCGCCAATACATGACAGATCGTTATGGAGATTTTGTGGTGTTTAAGCCGCCGGTTAACCAAAATACGCTATTGCTGTGGTATGCACCATTTGCGTTTTTGCTGTTGGGCGGTTTCTTTTTTGCGCGCTCATTTAACAAAAAAAATACAACCAAGTCAGAAGTGATCGATACCAGCAAAGCTAAGGATTTATTAAAGTGAGTCAATTTGAATTAATGGTTAATACTAGCGGACGTGGCGCTATTAGTATTAATGACCAAGTAAATAATCTGATTAAAAAATCCTCAGCGAAACTGTGCCATGTGTTTGTTACCCATACTTCTGCATCCCTGATGATTACCGGCAATGAAGATCCAAATGTTTTGTTGGATATTGAAGATCATTTTCAGATGAGTGTTAAAGATGCTAAGCCTGAGTATCGACATAATAATGAAGGAGATTTTGATATGTCAGGACATATTAGATCAATACTAACAGGGGAGTCAAAAACAATCCCTGTTATTGATGGTCAATTGGCTTTGGGTAAATTTCAGGGCTTATTTTTGTATGAACATCGCGCTGGCAATAATGCGAGAAAATTAATTATTACCCTATCATGAGTAGCGAACAAGAATTAAGTGACCTAATGGTAGCAGCCTATAATCACCAAAAAAATGGTGACTTATCGTTAGCCATTCAAGCCTGGAACCAATTAATAAAACACCCAAAGATTGATAATAATTTAACCGCAAATGCGCATTTAAGCTTGGGTAATTTACATCAGTTACAGGGTAATGACGAGCTAGCCATTGAAAGCATGTCAAAGGCGATTAAAGCCAATCCTAATAGTTCACAAGCCTATTTTTGTGTGGCTTATCTAGAGCAAGAGCAAGAGAATTTTGAATCTGCCATTGGTTATTTTGAGCAGGCAATTGCACTTAATAATACTGACCCCGGTGCGTTTAATAATTTGGGTAATTGCTACGATCGCCTCGACAAAAGCGCCGATGCCATTAATGCTTATACTCAGGCCATTTCTTTAGATGGTAACTACATTGCCGCCATTTACAATCGTGGTAATGCTTATATTAAAATCGCTAAGGATGAATTAGCCTTGGCAGACTTAAATAAAGCCATTGAATTGGATGCAAATTTCTATCAAGCCTATTATAATCGTGGCACTTTGCTTAAGCGCATGGGTGATCACACCCAATCTGAACAAGATTTAACCAAAGCCAAGACACTTGCACAGCAAGAATTAGAACATAAAACACTGCAATAATACCTATGAGCGACCAAGACGATAACAAACTAATCACCGAAAGAAAATCAAAGCTGGATAAATTAAGAGAGGCGGGCAACCCCTTTGTGAATGATTTCAAACCTCAGCATTTGGCTCAAGCTATTATCAATGAGTATGATCAGTTTTCAAAAGAGGATCTGGAAGAAAAATCTATCCAAGTTTCAGTGGCAGGACGCATTATGCTTAAGCGCGTTATGGGTAAAGCCAGTTTTGCAACGCTGCAAGATTCTAGTGCTCAAATTCAAATATTTGTCACACGTGATGAATTGCCTGAAGGTTTTTATAATGAGCAGTTTAAAAAGTGGGATATTGGCGATATTACAGGCTGCACGGGTACTTTGTTTAAAACTAATGTAGGTGAATTATCGATACGAGTAGATAGCATTAAATTATTAACCAAGTCACTGCGCCCTTTACCTGAAAAATTTCACGGCTTATCGGATCAAGAAATTCGCTATCGCCAGCGTTATGTTGATTTGATTACTAACAAAGATGCGCGTAATACTTTTAAGCGCCGCAGCGCCATTGTGAGCTATATTCGAAACTTTTTTAATGAAGCAGACTTTATGGAGGTGGAAACACCAATGTTGCAAACCATTCCGGGTGGCGCAACAGCTAAGCCATTTGAAACCCACCATAATGCGCTAGACATGCCAATGTTTTTACGTATTGCGCCTGAGCTTTATCTAAAACGTTTGGTGGTTGGTGGGTTTGATCGAGTGTTTGAGATTAACCGTAATTTTAGAAATGAAGGGCTATCAACTCGACACAATCCTGAATTTACCATGATTGAGTTTTACCAAGCTTATGCAACCTATCATGATCTAATGGATTTAACTGAAAATCTATTTAGAGGTATTGCGGTTGATGTGTGTGGCAGTGCAACTATTCATTACCAAGGTGATGACTTTGATTTCTCTAAAGCGTTTAATCGTATCAGTGTGTTTGATTCAATCTTGGAATATAACCCAACATTGACGCCGCAAGATCTAAATGAGGACAACGCTAAAGCAACTGCTGAAAAGCTTGGAATTCAGGTGAAAGATAATTGGGGCTTGGGCAAGATCCAAATTGAGATTTTTGAAGCTACGGTTGAAGAAAAACTTATGCAGCCAACCTTTATCACTGAATACCCAACTGAAGTGTCGCCATTGGCACGTCGTAATGATAACAATCCATTCATCACAGATCGCTTTGAGTTATTTATTGGTGGCCGTGAAATTGCTAATGGCTTTTCTGAGCTTAACGATGCTCAAGACCAAGCTGAGCGCTTTAAAGCGCAAGTCGCTGAAAAAGATGCGGGAGACGATGAAGCCATGCATTATGATGCAGATTATATTCGCGCCCTAGAATACGGTATGCCACCAACAGCGGGAGAGGGGATTGGCATTGATCGTTTGGTGATGTTATTTACTGATTCGCCATCAATTAGAGATGTGTTGTTATTCCCGCATATGCGCCCTGAGGTAAAAGCATGATTTGCTTTTATCGAGGAAGTACTCTTGGGGTGCGACCAGAAGTTTAAGCGTCGTCTTTTTCCTTTTTACTGTGTTAGATTTTATAAAACTTTCAATCACATAGATTCGCTATGTTTAATCAAGATTTTATAAAATCTGCCTTGTAAAAAACAAAAAAATACTTGCTTAAATAAAAAAAGGAAGATAGGAAATGAAAAATGTACTAACGATTGACGGCCCAAGTGGCGTAGGTAAAGGCACTGTTGCACGAGTAATTGCTCAGCAACAAGGTTGGCATCTACTTGACTCAGGTGCTATTTATCGTGCGTTTGCCTTGGCGGTAGATAGTAGAGGTATTGATATTAGCAATGAGGTTGCCTTAGAAGAAGTGGCCAAAAATCTAGATTTAAGTTTTAAAACGCACAAAGATAGCGAATTGGTGAGCGTTTATTTAGATGGTAAAGATGTATCTAAAGTATTGCGCACTGAGCAGACTGGGGAAATGGCCTCTAAAATTGCATCAATCGGTGTGGTTCGTGCAGCTTTATTAAAGCGTCAGCAAGATTTTGCCACTGCCCCTGGTTTGGTGGCTGATGGGCGTGATATGGGAACAGTGGTTTTTGAAAAAGCAGCTTTTAAAGTTTACTTAACAGCAAGCTCCGAGGAGCGCGCTAATAGACGCTTAAAACAATTGCAAGCACAAGGATCAGAGGGTATAATGTCGCAGATCTTAGCAGAGGTAGAGGCAAGAGATGCGCGTGATTCATCACGCAAACACTCACCTTTAAAACCTGCAAAAGATGCCCTTGTCATTGATACTACTGAGTTATCACTTGATGAGG
>NZ_JAQRMS010000059.1:3620-7690 GCF_028599055.1 Candidatus Thioglobus sp. | reverse complement strand
TTTGCATCACTCATCATTTTGGCTTTTGGGTTGGTGTTATTGACCAATTGGCTAACTGTCCAACTCGCCATCGTTGCGGCTTTATTGACAACCTTATACCCATTCACCAAACGCTGGACACGCTTGCCGCAGTTTGTTCTTGGTGCGGCTTTTGCCATGAGTGTGCCAATGGCGTTTGCTGCAACTAATGGCTTTGTGGCTGACGGCGCTTGGTGGGTTTTTACTGCGACATTAATTTGGACAGTTATCTATGACACGATGTATGCCATGGCAGATCGCGAAGAAGATCTAAAAATTGGGGTTAAGTCAACTGCAGTGTTATTTGCGCAGTACGATCGATTGATTCTTGGAATTCTACAAATTAGCCTTGTTTTTGTCTTTTATAAAATTTCAGAAATTTTCAAAATGGCTATTTTTTTCGACATTTCTGTTCTTTTGTCTATCATTTTGATGATTTATCATCAATATTTAATCAAAAATCGTGAAAAAACAGCCTGTTTTCAAGCTTTTTTGCATAATAATTACATTGGTTTGGTGATTTTTGTTGGAATTTCGCTATCCGTTACCCTATAAGGCTTATCAGGTATTAAAATTTCTCATTTTTTCAATATTTAGTTATAAAAATACCACTTTTTTAGCATTTTTTCAAAAAAAAAGCCTGACATCAATCAAGAAGCATTCTAAATTAATCTTAATTTGACAACGATGTTGGATTACTAAAAAAACTAAAGAGGGGAAAATATGCTTGATACTATTATCGGTACAATCAAAAAACTAACGGAAGCCGGTATGGCTTTAATTGCTTTAGCCATCGTGGTTCAAGTAATCTTCGGTACTGGTGCTGCAGGTGTACCATTACAGGTATTGTTGCTAGCTTAGGTTCTAGGTTTAGCGGCAGTTGCTGTGATCTACGCTTTGTTTACGCGTAACTAGAACACATAAAGGCCAAAAAAAACCCGCTGAAAGGCGGGTTTTTTAGTTTCAGGGCTAAATTTAAATGCCTCTTAACAACTCATTAATGCCAACTTTAGAACGAGTTCTTGCATCTACTTGCTTAACAATGACTGCGCAGTATAGTGAGTAAGTGCCATCTTTAGATGGCAAGTTGCCTGATACAACAACTGAGCCCGCCGGAATACGACCATAAGTAATCTTACCCGTTTCACGGTTAAAGATTTTGGTTGATTGGCCAATGTAAACACCCATTGAAATAACCGCGCCTTCTTCAACAATTACGCCTTCAACCACTTCTGAACGTGCACCGATAAAGCAGTTATCTTCAATAATAGTAGGTGCGGCTTGCAACGGCTCTAAAACACCACCAATGCCAACACCACCTGATAAGTGTACGTTTTTACCAATTTGCGCACATGAGCCAACTGTTGCCCAAGTGTCTACCATTGTGCCCGAATCAACATAAGCGCCGATATTCACATACGAAGGCATAAGCACAGTGTCTTTAGCGATGAAAGAGCCACGGCGTGCACTTGCTGGTGGCACAACTCGAACACCAGTTGCTTGAAGTTCATCAGCTGACATATCAGCAAATTTTGAAGGCACTTTATCGTAATATTGAGTAAAGCCACCTTGCATTGGTACGTTGTCTTCAATTCTAAAAGAAAGTAATACGGCTTTTTTTAACCACTCGTTAACTGTCCAGTCACCAATGCCGTTTTGATCAGCAACACGCGCTTCACCAGAATCAAGCATGCGAATAGCTTCATTAACAGCTTGCTTTACTTCAGGGGTTACGGTTTGTGGGTTAATGTTTGCTCTGTCTTCAAAAGCAGCTTCAATGATATCTCTCATGATTAATTTAAATTAGAAAAAACAGATATTATATCAGATGCCAATTTTGATTATCTAATCGGCTTGGTTTAATCGACGACTTCGATTGGTTGTATTGATTTAATTCATAATGATCGATACTATTCACGCTAAAATATGACTTGTATCTTTAATTTACTTGATTTCAATCAATAAAAAAATCAATAAAAAAATCAATAAAAATGTTATGATACGCATGACTTTATAGGACTGTACTAATACAATGAGTGATAAAAAAATTCAGGTTGAAAATTTGTATGAAGAGGGTGATCAATGGGTGCAAAACCTAGGTGATGAAACTATTCATGCAAAACGCATGGGCGGTAAATTCCGTAATTTTAAATGGATAGCCTTTATCCTTTGGGCGCCGTTTTTCATTGGTCCGTATCTTACTTGGAATGACAGGCAAGCCATTATGTTTGATACGGAAAACAGACAGTATCATTTATTTGATATTACCATCTTCCCACAAGACATCTGGATGTTGACCATGGTGTTGTTGTTTTTAGCTATTTTGCTAGCAGCGATAACAACCGTATTCGGACGAATATTTTGTGGTTATTTCTGTTTTCAAACAGTTTGGACAGATATTTTTACTTGGGTAGAAAATAAAATAGAAGGTGCGCCGGCTAAACGCCGCAAGCTAGATAAAGCACCAATGAGTTTTAACAAGCTAAGATTAAAACTGACTAAACATCTTATTTGGATCTCTATTGCTTTATTTTCTGGTGTCACCTGGATGTTGTATTTTGGTGTTACTTGGGCGGATTATTTTAACGCTGAGATCACCTCTACCACTTTAGCGATTACGGTAATTATTGCTTTAGGCGCTTATGTTTTTGCTGGATTTATGCGTGAACAATCGTGCATGTGGGTATGTCCATACGCACGAATTCAAGGTGCAATGGTTGATGACCAAAGCATCATGCCAACTTATGATTATTACCGTGGTGAGCAGCGCGGCAAGCTAAAGCGTGGTGAGTTTGTTGAGGGCAATGGTGATTGTATTGATTGTAATCAGTGTGTTGCAGTGTGTCCAACTGGCGTTGATATTCGTAAAGGTCAAGAATATGGCTGTATCACCTGTGGATTGTGTATTGATGCGTGTGATGCGGTAATGGAGAAGGTAGGCAAACCAAAAGGCTTGATTAAATATACTTCGTTAGCCGAGTTGGAGTTTAAACAAACACCAAAGCCTTTATACAAACGACCAAGAGTAATTGTTTATAGTGCTATTTTATTAGCAGCGATTACTGTGTTGGTGTACGGCATGAGTACACTGGCCTCTATGGATCTTAAAGTGTTACATGACAGATCGCCATTATTTGTTAAGTTGTCTGACGGCTCATACCGTAATAAATATGAGCTAAAAGTGATGAATAAAACCGATAAAGATATGCAGGTAGCTATTAGCTTTGACAGTAGTATTAAGGCTTTAAAATCTAATAATCCATTGGGTACAGTTACCATTCCAACGGGCAATGTAAAATCCATCTTTGTATACTTATCTGCCTATGAAGCAAATGTTGGCGAGGATAATGAGGTTACTTTTGTCGTAAAAGGCGAGCAATCTACGTTAGAATATGACACCACATTCTTTACTCCGAAGAGCATGCGATGAGCGTACAAAAATCCCCTGTTATGATGCTAATGCTAGTATTGTTTTTAGCCTTAGTTATTGCCACTGTATGGCGTATTAATACCGCCTTAGAAACACACCCAGGTACGATTGTTGCCGATGCCTATGAAACTGGTGAGCGCTATGGACAAACGTTGGAAAATCGTCAAAACCTACAACAACAGGGCTGGAAGCTTGATTTGAGTTTGCCTGAAGTGGTGACACACGGTATTAAGCAAACCTATGTAGCGATTAGTACTAAGCAAGATAAGCGTCTAAATAAGGCGGATGCAACCGCGTATTTTTATCGCCCACTAGAAATGAAGCATGATTTTTCAGTACCAATGACCAAAACACCAGACGGCACTTATCAAGTGGATGTCACCTTGCCATTGAAAGGTCGTTGGGATTTATTGGTGGAAGTTGCTAAAGGCAGTTTTGTGCAACAAAGCTCTGCCCGGATGTTTGCTCAGTAACTTGCTGTAATTAGTCTAAGAAATTTTTCCTTAGGGTGAAGGTTTTAGTCCTCATGACAATGGTTGTGATGATGCTCATAAGTGGCCATTAAGTCATCCATTTGATCGGCAAAAAGATCGTTAAATTGAGAATCCTTCAAAATAGACTC
>NZ_JAQRMS010000059.1:0-3520 GCF_028599055.1 Candidatus Thioglobus sp. | reverse complement strand
TGGTTGTGATGATGCTCATAAGTGGCCATTAAGTCATCCATTTGATCGGCAAAAAGATCGTTAAATTGAGAATCCTTCAAAATAGACTCCGGCTGCCCCATGCAACAGATATGGTGATACAAGCACAACACTTGAGTTGATTCCTTCATCACCCGATGCAAATCGTGCGAGACCATTAATACCGCACATCCTTGTGTTTGATGAATATCTTGTATCAGTTTATATAAATGCATTTGCCCGTTGACGTCAAGGTTTTGGGCAGGCTCGTCAAGAATCAAAACGTTTGGCTTGCCCAATAAAGCGCGGGCTAACAGTACGCGCTGCATTTCACCACCTGATAGGTTTTTTAGCTCATTATTGAGTAGCGTCTCAATGCCAGTTAATTGAGCAGTTTCGTGCAAAAAATCAGCACTAACGGTTTGATTAAGTTTCAAAAAATCAACCACCGAAATAGGAATAAATTCATTGGGGATGAATTTTTGTGGCGTGTAGCCTAAGCGAATGTTGGTCGCTTTAGTGACTTGACCGGAATCCGGCTTGATTAGCCCTAATAAGATTTTAATTAGGGTGCTTTTGCCTGCGCCATTAGGCCCAATTAGCGTAATAAACTCACCCGCTTTAAGCGCAAAACTAACCTTGTCAAGCACAGATTTACCCTGGTGAGTTAGGCTAACTTGATCAACTTGGATGAGTGTCTCGGACATGGGCTAAAAAAAATACAAAAGTTAAGTTATTTTACAACTTAAGCTTGGGATAAAAATTGGTAAAATCAGGCGCATGTCACATAAGCTCATTTTACTCGATGGTTCGGCGTTTTTATTCCGCGCCTATTTTTCCACCTTAAAGCAAAACCTAAGCAATCAAGAGGGTTTTCCAACGGGCGCTATGTTTGGTGTGGTTAATGCAATTAAGCGTTTGCAAAATCAACATCCTGAGGCTAAATTAATTGCCATCTTTGATGCCAAGGGTAAAAATTTTAGACACGACATTTATCCAGACTATAAAGCCCACAGAAAGCCTGCCGATGATGAATTGATTATTCAAATTGAGCCTTTGTATGAGATCATTCAAGCTATGGGCTTTCACTTCATTTGCGTGTCAGGGGTGGAGGCAGATGACGTTATTGCCACGTTAAGCCACTGCGCTGATCAGAACAATATCAAAACCATGATTGCTAGTGGTGACAAAGATTTAATGCAATTGGTGAGTAGTAATATCTCTCAGATGGATATGAAGGGTGAGATTTATGATCGTCAAGCGGTGATTGAAAAGATGGGTGTCGCCCCTGAGAAAATCCTTGACCTGTTGGCGCTGACTGGCGATAGTGCGGACAACGTTCCAGGTGTGCCGAGTGTGGGCCCAAAAACAGCGATTAAATGGCTAGAGTTGTATCAAGATATTAATGGCATCAAAGAAAATTCTCATGAAATTAAAGGCAAAGTGGGTGAGAAGTTGCGCGATAATTTTGATTTGTTAGATTTGTCGCATCGACTGGTCCGCCTTAAGTTTGATGTTGATCTGCCGTGTAATATTTTGGATAATGAGCCGGGGCAAAATAGTGCTAAGTTAGCTAGTTTGTATCAGCAATATGGTTTTTCTATGTGGCATAGGCAGCTGGGAGATGTGGGTAGTGTTTCGTCAACTAATGAAAGTGTGTCCAGTCAAAGTGAAACGCCAGCGCCTGAAAGCTTGCCGGCACAAGGCCTGACACAAGATTACACGCAAACTACCGTATTGGATGAGTTGGCCTTCTCAACGATGTTGGCGCGTCTAGAATCAGCGAATCAGGTGGTGTTTGATTTAGAAACCAATTCACTTGATTACATGAATGCCAACATTGTAGGCTGGGTGTTTTTAGTTGATAAAGACAGTTTTTATGTGCCTGTTGCCCATGATTATTTAGATGCACCTAAGCAGCTTGATTTTGCCCAAGTTATGTCCGCACTTAAGCCTATTTTGGAAAATGAAGCCATTGGTAAAATTGGGCAAAATCTAAAATATGACGCCCATGTATTGGCCAATTATCAAATTGAATTAACTGGCATTACAGAGGACACCATGGTGAAATCCTATGTGCTTAATTCAGTTGCATCACGCCATAATATGGACGATTTGGCCGAGCATTATCTTAACCATCAAACCATTAAATTTTCTGAGGTTGCTGGCAAAGGAAAAAAACAAATTACTTTTAATCAGGTTTCATTGGCGGTGGCCAGTCCTTATGCTTGTGAAGACGTGATTGTGACAGATTTATTAAACAAAACACTGGATGAGCAGATTGCGCAATATCCAAAACTGGTTAAATTGTATCAACGTGTTGAACTGCCAATGGTGAAAGTGCTGATGCAAATGGAGCGTAATGGTGTTGAGCTTGATGTTGGGTCGTTGGGCGTACAGCAGCTTGATATTAAAACGCAAATGAGCAAAATTGAAACTCAGGCCTATGAGATTGCTGGCGAAGCGTTTAATCTAGAGTCACCCAAGCAAATTCAGCAAATTTTATTCTCTGAAGAGGGGCTAGGATTAGAGGCGAAAAAGAAAACCCCAAAAGGCGCACCGTCAACCAATGAAGAGGCGCTGAAGTTGCTAGATCATCCATTGGTTGATTTGATTTTAAGTTATCGTACGCTAACTAAGCTCAATTCAACGTATTTAGAGGCGTTGCCAAAACAGATTGATCTTAACACTCAGCGCCTGCACACTTCATATCATCAAGCGGTAACAGCCACAGGGCGCCTATCATCATCTAATCCAAACTTGCAAAATATCCCTATTCGTTCTGAGCAAGGTGCACGTATTCGTGGTGCTTTTATTGCCAGTAAAGGTAATGTGATTATTGCGGCTGACTATTCACAAATTGAGCTTAGAATTATGGCGCACATCTCTCAAGATGTTAATTTATTGCAAGCCTTTAAAGCCGATCAAGATGTTCATAGTGCCACAGCTGCCACCATGTTTGGAGTGGCAGCTGATGAAGTAACCAAAGAGCAAAGACGTCGTGCCAAGGCTATTAATTTTGGTTTAATCTACGGCATGAGCGCCTTCGGTTTGGCCAAACAAATTGATGTATCACGCACCGAAGCCAAGCAGTATATTGATGCTTATTTTGATAACTATCCGGGCGTGGCTAATTACATGGAAGACACTAAAGAGTCTGCCAAGATACAAGGCTATGTGGAAACGGTGATGGGTAGACGTTTATACCTACCTCAAATTAATGCCAAAAATAAAATGCTACAGCAGCATGCACTCAGAACTGCGATCAACGCACCAATGCAGGGCTCAAGTGCTGACATTATCAAGCTAGCAATGTTGGATGTGGCTCAGTGGATTGGCCAAGATAATGCGGATATTAAAATGATCATGCAGGTGCATGATGAATTGGTGTTTGAAGTGAACGCTGAGAAAGCGCACGAATTTGCCGATAAAATACGCAGCTTAATGGAGGATGCTTATGCGTTAGACATTCCACTAAAGGTGGATGTGGGCATGGGTGATTCTTGGCAACAGGCGCATTGAA
>NZ_JAQRMS010000058.1:6403-7879 GCF_028599055.1 Candidatus Thioglobus sp. | reverse complement strand
TCGAACTCGGGCTAGACGAAGCCCATCGATATAAACTGTTTTAAAAGTAATCCCAGTATCAATTCCAGCTTAAAGTTCTTGCGAAAAACCCCATGGGCAAGGAAAAAAGTCGAACGTCTTTATTTAAAAATTTTCACTTAGTTTATTTTTTATTGATTATTTATATCTATTTTTCCAATAGTTGATACTCGCTTCCAAGCGTGACCATAAATCACTTCGTAAGTGGCGGGTAGTTTTCCGTCTTGTCGGTAAGATTCATACATTTTAATCATGAGTTGAAATTTGTCTTTGCCCATTAAAGATTTTGAGCGAGTGCTAACCGTTTGTGCGCCGATGGCTTTAAGGTCTCGCAAAAGATCAGTGACGGTTTGATAAGTAAGGGTTAGGGTTTCCATTTCCATCACTGGTGACTGAAAGCCTGCGCCCAGCATTTGATCACCAATATCGTGCATGTCGGCAAAGGTGTTAACATGGGTTTCATTATCGACCACTGACCAGCTTTTTTTAAGCTCTTTAAGCGTATCAGGTCCAAAGGTAGAAAATAAGATTAATCCATCATTTTTAAGTACTCTGTGGATCTCTGCGAAAAGTTGCTTTAGATCAGGACACCACTGCATCATTAAACTAGAAATAACGATATCAGCGCTATTGTCTGCCAAAGGTAGATGATTGGCATTGGCGCAAATTTTATTAGCAGTTTGATTGTTCTTGAGCGAATTTTGCGCAAAATCTAAGGCAATAATTTTTGAATTTGGAAAGCGCCTTTTTAAATTATCACTCAACAGGCCAGTGCCAGCGCCAAGATCTAGGATAATGTTAGAATGAGTGGTGATTACGTTGAGTTTTTCGTCAAGCCTAGAGGCAACTTCCTTTTGCAAAAAAGCGTGATCATCATAATTGTTTGATGCCTTGTTAAAGGCAGATCTTACTGAAGACATGTGGCAATTTTGTTACTGACATTTGTTAGTAATTTGGGATAGTGTTTAGCGCCGGAAGCGATATCAAACCCAATAATATCAATACTAGCTGTGTTGATTGACAGTCCTTCAGTGAGTGTTTTTAGTCGTTTATTAGGTACACTGATTGTGCTTAATAAACAGCGACTTTGGTTATCTCTAATAAAGTTTTTTGCGTGAATAATTTTGTAAATACTTAGCCTTTGCTCATGTTGATTGGTAATGCTGTAGCTTTGGGTAAGGCTGTGTGCTTGATTAAAGTGCTCAAAAGCAGTTGAGTAGCCAACCAGCTTGCGAGTGGCAAGGGTTGATAGTTGCTGATTAATGTGGTGTTTGAGTTGCTCAAGGTTATGATTAAGTGCTTTAAGGTTAAGCTGATAAGTGTTGGTGTTAAGTGGATCAATACGGATTAATCTTTTTGTTAGGCGATGTGAAAATTGTTGCATAAAGTTAATATTTAGCCAAACGTGGTAGTTTTGACTAGACTGTGAATGCTCATCATGCTCATCATGCTCATCAT
>NZ_JAQRMS010000058.1:0-6303 GCF_028599055.1 Candidatus Thioglobus sp. | reverse complement strand
CTCATCATGCTCATCATGCTCATCATGCTCATCATGCTCGGCATTAGTAATTACATAAAATCTTTTATCAGAGCCAAGATTACTAAGCGTTTTATTTAAACCTTCTTCCATATTTGGATGAATAGCAATAACTAAGTCAGCTTGTTCTACCAGTGATAGTTGCGAAGGTCTAAGATGAAAATGATGTGCAGACTGATTGGAGTCCAGCAAAAGTGCTGGCTTGGAAACGCCCTGAGTAAGGCTACTGACAATAGAGTGAATGGGCTTAATACTAACCACAATATTTGGCGCGGCAAAAGTTTGGGTGCTCAGTAGAAAGCCAAGGATTAAGAATCGAAAAATCATGCGCATAATTATACCGTTATTTGTTACAGATAAAGATTGCGCGTTTGGGTGCTGGCAATCCTTCAACGGTTAAATCATCATCATTCGGATCTAGAAAGTCTTTGATAGACTGCGTGTTATCGCCAATCCAGTGAGTGGCGCGCTGTTCTTCTGGCGTGGTTTTGGTGGCATCAATTAGTCTAATATTGTTAAATCCTGCTTGCGTTAGCCAAGTGTGTAAGGTGTCAGTGGAAGGCAAGCACCAAACATTGCGCATGCGTGCATAACGATCTTCAGGAATGATTTGATCGCCATACATCTGATCAATAACAAGCGTCTCTAGTATAAGTTCCCCGTCATCCTGCAGTACATTTTTAAGCTGTTGAAGATGTAGCATATGATCTTTTTGATGATATAAAACCCCCATAGAGAAAACCGTATCAAAAGAAGGTTGCATGGGCATCTGCTCAAGTTTTAACGGCAGTACGTAAGCTTTTGGTGGATTGCTTATTAGCGTTCGAATGGCTTGAAATTGATAATTGAACAGTAAAAACGGCTCAATACCCAATGCCAAATCAGCACCTTGTAAGGCCATTAAATAGGTGAAATAACCATTGCCAGATCCAACATCAAGTACTGCTTTTCCAGCTAAAGGTTGAATGTGATCTTTGAGTCGATCCCATTTCATGTCGCCACGCCATTCACTCTCTAAATTCAGCTGTCCAATTTGGTACGGGCCTTTACGCCACGGCATCAGTTGTTTGAGGGATTGGGTTAGTTGATTGGGGTTGATATCGGAATCGATAGCGACAAAAGGGTGTTTGAAACTAACTGGACCAGGTTGATTGGCTTCAAGATCGATAATGGCATTTTCCCATTTGGGAATGTTGCCATTATTAACGCCAAACGCTTGCATTGACAACTCAACTAATGATGTGCAAATAGGGGATAAAGAGGTCGATTTGCAGTGTTTTTCAAAATCTTTAAGCATACAAAACCAGAGTGATATAAAATAGCTTTAAAAGAGGAATTTTAAATTATTTGGAGATCAAAGACATGATGAATAAAACATTAACTTTTGCAGCGGCAATTACATTAACAACTGGCCTTATTGCTGGCGGCGATGATCGTGACATGGGCCCGGTTGAGGCGCTAGATTCAATGCAGCCGGTGGCTGAAAAAACAGTTATTACTGAGCAGGCGCCAGATACCATGACATTAAGCGACACGTCTAAAGTGATTGGCCAAACACCTTCTGGTTTTGCAGTAACCGAATCAGCACACCAGGCATGTCAAGCAACTTTAGGCTTGTCGGATGATAACATTGCAAGATTTAAAGATGCGTTAGCAGGTGGCTTCTTATTTAATACAGGTCCGATTGATGCTATGGGTACTTTGTTTTCACCTGAGCGTTGGGCGGATTACTTTTCATGTGTAAAGGGTGAGTAGGCTTAATTCTTAGCTAACAAAAAAAAGGCCTGCAATTGAAAAAATACAGGCCTTTTTTAACGTCTAAAGAAATGGTTAAATTTCCAGTAGGGAGTTTTCTTTCTCAGTTAATTTTGCTTCCACTTCTTTAACGCTGGCATCGGTAATTTTTTGAATATTTTCTTCAGCTTTTCTAGCCTCGTCTTCTGAGATTTCTTTGTCTTTTAGTAGATCTTTGAAGTCGCCATTGGCATCACGACGAATATTACGAATGGCAATTTTGGCATTTTCTGCTTCATCTCTAACCACTTTAACCAAATCACGTCTACGTTCTTCAGTCAGTGGTGGCAGTGGGATGCGAATTACTTGACCCATAGCTTGAGGATTTAGGCCTAAATCTGATGTCATGATGGCTTTTTCCACCGCTGCTGACATGTCTTTTTCCCAAACCGATACTTTCAGTGTGCGCGAATCTTCAGCGGCAATATTACCCACTTGAGATAATGGCACCATAGAGCCGTAGTATTCAACTTGAATTTGCTCTAGCAATGAGGGATGTGCACGACCAGCACGAATTTTTCCAAAATTAGTTTCAAGAGAGTCGACACTCTTGCCCATACGCTCTTTAGCGTCTTGTTGAATTTCAGCTAGCATAATTAATTCCTTACAATAGTTCCTAGGGCGTCACCCTTAAGAATTTTAGAGAGTGTTTTTGTATCTTCCAGCATACTAAAGACACAAATTTCGATATTGTGTTCACGACACATGGCAAATGCCGATGTGTCCATAATTTGAAGATTGTTAGCAATGGCTTCGTCAAAAGTAAGTGTATCGTAACGAGTAGCACTTGGATCTTTCATAGGATCGGCCGTGTAAACGCCATCAACTTTAGTGGCTTTAAAGACTGCCTCTGCACCAATTTCAATTGCTCTTAAGGTTGCACCAGTGTCAGTGGTAAAACATGGTGCACCCGTACCTGCTGAGAAAATAACCACTTTGCCTTCGCTAAGTGCTTGTTTAGCTTTGTTGTGATCCATTGGCTCGCAAACACCACCGCCAATTGGAAAGCCGGACATCACCAATACATCAACATCATGTTTACGACAGCTGTCTGAAATGGCCAATGCATTCATGACTGTGGCAAGCATGCCCATGTGATCGCCAGTGACGCGATTCATTCCAGCTTCTGCAAGTGCTGCGCCACGGAAAATATTACCCCCGCCAACAACAATACCTACTTCAATGCCTTGCTCTTGAACAGATTTGATAATACTAACCACTTTGTCTAATGTGGCAGGATCAACGGTATTTTCTGAGCTAGCTAGCGCTTCGCCACTTAATTTTAATAAAATGCGTTTATATTTGCTCATGTGTTGAGAATTGTCAAAGGTTAAATAATACAGAGTGATTTTACCTATCTTGTTCGTTATAATGAACCCTTTGTCCGACATAATTTCTGCATCTCATGGATCAAATTAGCATACAAGGCGCTCGCGTTCACAATCTTAAAAATATTGATATTAATATCCCCAGAAACAAGCTGGTAGTGATTACCGGTTTGTCTGGTTCGGGCAAGTCATCGTTAGCATTTGACACAATTTATGCGGAAGGCCAAAGGCGCTATGTTGAGTCATTGTCAGCCTATGCAAGGCAATTTTTATCGTTAATGGAAAAGCCTGATGTTGATCATATCGAGGGCTTATCTCCAGCAATTTCTATTGAGCAAAAGGCCACTTCACATAATCCGCGCTCTACTGTGGGTACCATTACTGAAATTTATGATTATCTGCGATTGTTGTTTGCTCGAGCGGGCGTGCCAAAATGCCCCAAGCATGAAATTGACCTAGCCTCTCAAACAGTGTCACAAATGGTGGATGGTATTACCGCTTTGCCTGAAGGTGAAAAAATTATGCTGTTGGCGCCGATTGTGCAAAATCGTAAAGGCAGCCATAAAAAACTATTGGAAGAGTTATCTCATCAAGGGTTTTTGCGTGCACGGGTTGATGGCGAAGTGCTTTACATGGATGAGATGGATGAGCTTAATGGCAAGACTCGCCACACCATTGAAATCGTGGTTGATCGACTTAAAATTCGTGAAGATATCAATTCGCGCCTATCCGAATCTTTGGAAACAGCGCTTAATTTGAGTAGTGGCCTGGTAAGGGTTGCCTCGATGAGTGAAGAGCCTAGCTGGGATGAGCTGGTTTTTTCTGCTAAGTTTTCTTGTGTGCAGTGTGGTTATTCATTGACTGAACTTGAGCCTCGATTATTCTCTTTTAATAATCCTGTTGGCGCCTGTCCAACTTGTGATGGATTAGGTGTTAAGGACATGTTTGATGCACAGAAGGTAGTGGCTAATCCGGGCTTAAGTTTGGCCGATGGCGCTATTCATGGCTGGGGTCGCTCGAATGCTTATTTTTATCAAGTATTGATGTTGGTTGGTCAATACTATGGATTTGACATCGAAACCACCTATGAAGAGTTAAGTGATAAGCATAAAAAGATTGTGCTGTATGGCAGTGGCGAAGATGAAATTGATTTTTCTAAAATAAAAGGTAGACAAGGTTGGTCAAATAAGCCTAAGCCTTTTGAAGGGGTAATTCCTAGAATGATGCGTCGCTATGAGGAAAGCGAGATTCGCTCAGTTCGAGAAGAGTTATCACGCTATGTGGTGAGTATGAATTGTGTTGAGTGTAAGGGTGACCGACTCAATGAATCGGCCAGAAACGTCTTTATTGGCGGGCAAAATTTATCACACATTACCAAATTATCTATTGCCAGTATTTATGAGTTTTTAAAAGACCTAAAGCTTGAAGGTTCGCGCGCTCAAATTGCGGACAAAATCCTTAAAGAAATTATTCAGCGTTTAGAGTTTTTAATCAATGTTGGTCTGGAATATTTAAGCCTCGATCGTCGAGCTAATTCACTCTCGGGCGGTGAAGCTCAGCGTATCCGACTAGCCAGTCAAATTGGCGCAGGGTTGATGGGTGTTTTGTATGTTCTAGATGAGCCGTCTATTGGCCTTCATCAACGTGACAACCAAAAACTATTAAACACACTTACTTACTTAAGAGATATTGGTAATACAGTGATTGTGGTGGAGCATGATGAAGATGCGATCAAACAAGCTGATTATGTGATCGATATTGGCCCAGGTGCAGGCATGCACGGTGGTGAAGTGATTGCATCAGGCACACCAGAAGAGGTAGCCAACAATCCAAAATCGCTCACGGGTGATTACATAAGTGGCAGACAGAGTATTGAGGTACCTGCACAGCGAAAAACTTCAGATCGTTGGATTGAGATTAAAGGCGCTAAAGGCAACAATCTAAATAATGTTGATTTGTCCATTCCTATTGGTGTGTTAACGTGTGTCACTGGCGTATCAGGATCGGGTAAATCAACCTTGATTAACGAAACCTTGTATGCACTAGCGGCGCGAGATTTGAACCGTGCACAAACAACACCAGCTGAATTTGATTCAATTGAAGGATTAGACCAAGTTGATAAAATTGTAAATATTGATCAAAGCCCAATTGGGCGAACACCGCGCTCTAATCCAGCAACTTATACAGGCATCTTTTCGTTAGTTCGAGATTTGTTTTCGCAAACATTAGAGGCGAGAAGCCGGGGTTATAAGCCGGGGCGTTTTAGCTTTAATGTTAAAGGGGGTCGGTGTGAGGCTTGCAAAGGTGACGGGCTAATTAAAGTTGAAATGCACTTTTTGCCTGATATTTATGTGCCATGTGACGTTTGTCATGGTGATCGTTACAATCGTGAAACTTTGGAAATTACCTACAAGGGTAAAAATATTTCAGAAGTGTTGGGTATGACGGTTGAAACTGCCGTAGAATTTTTTGAACCTATTCCTAAGATTAATCAAATATTACAAACATTAATGGATGTGGGGCTAACTTATATTACCCTAGGTCAAAATGCAACAACACTATCAGGTGGTGAGGCGCAACGTATTAAACTGGCCAAGGAGTTGTCTAAGTTAGATACTGGACAAACACTTTATATTTTAGATGAGCCAACAACTGGCTTGCATTTTCATGATATTAAGCAATTGCTAGGTGTGATTAATCGCTTGCGTGAGCGGGAAAACACCATTGTTATTATTGAGCATAATTTAGATGTAATTAAAACCGCTGACTGGATTGTTGACTTAGGCCCCGAGGGTGGTGACAAAGGCGGGCATATTATTGCCACTGGTACGCCAGAGGCAGTGAGTGAAGTTAAAGGCTCTTACACAGGTGAGTATTTAAAGAGTTACCTGTAAGCCTTTGATGTCTGACATTTCAAGATTGGTTATTTCATACAGGTAATTTCGCCCACCTTTAATTTGTTTGATTAAAACGGGTAAATATCGATATTCCTTTAAGAAATAGGCTTGAATGTTGTTACCTTTATGGTTGATTCGAGCCACCTTGATTGCTGCATAATTCTTGCCTTGAATGTTAACTGTTTGATTGTCGAATCTTTGAAATTCTTGCGTTTCAACTGAACTGCCGTCAGCAATTTGGTAGCTAAAAGTAGTTTGTTTAGGGT
>NZ_JAQRMS010000057.1 GCF_028599055.1 Candidatus Thioglobus sp. | reverse complement strand
CTTCAATTAAGGCGGATTTACCCGAATTGCCGGTTGAGAAAAAAGCGCGATTTATTACCCAGCTTGGTTTAAATGAATACGACGCGGATGTATTAACGTCACAAAAGTCTCTAGCTGATTACTTTGAGGTAATGCTTGAAGGTAACGAGAAAAATGCTAAATTGTGCGCCAACTGGGTGATGGGTGAATTATCAGCTTCACTGAATAAACACCAATTAGAAATTGAACAGTCACCGGTAACAGCGGCTGCACTTTCGCAATTAGTCTCCCGTATTGGTGATGACACTATTTCTGGAAAAATTGCCAAAGATGTTTTTAAAGCTATGTGGGAAGGCGAAGGTTCTGCGAATGAAATTATTGAGTCCAAAGGTTTGAAGCAAATGACAGACACAGGCGCTATTGAAGCTATTGTTGATGAAATTATTGCCAACAATGCGCCTCAAGTTGAGCAGTTTAAATCAGGTAATGAGAAAATTCTAGGATTTTTTGTTGGTCAAGCAATGAAGGCCACACAAGGAAAGGCTAATCCTAAGTTATTGAATGAGCTGCTTAGAAGTAAGTTAAATTAGACCGACCAGGCTATAGGCCCAATGTTGTATTAGCTTGGTAATCGGCAGGACAACACTCTGAAAAACACCTAAAAATAATAAGCCTAGCAAAATAAATAGCCCATAGGGCTCAAGCTGGTCATATTGGTAAGAAAGCTTAGGGGGTAATAAGGCGCTAACCACTCGACCGCCGTCAAGCGGTGGTAGTGGTAGTAGGTTTAGCACAGCAAGTAAAAGATTAATCTGAACACCTACTTGCGCCATATCGGCTAAAAATTGAGAGCCAGTATTAATGGCTACAAAGATAATGGCTAACCAGCCTGCAGCCATTAAAAAATTACTCACAGGCCCGGCAATCGCCACCCATAACATATCCTTTTTTGGCGATCTTAATGCATTAAAGTTAACAGGCACAGGCTTGGCCCAGCCGAAAATAAAACCTGAGGTGAAATATAAAAATGCCGGTACAGCAATTGTGCCAATAGGGTCTATGTGCTTGATGGGGTTAAGAGTAAGCCTGCCCATCATCCTAGCACTGTGATCACCCAGTAAGGAGGCAATCCAGCCATGTGCAGTTTCATGAACTGTAATCGCAAATAAAACTGGAATAGCGTAAATTAATAGCGTTTGAATATCAATCATAATAGGGTTGCTCGGGTAAAATTAGCGTAATTATTTAAAACCATAGCTTGATTTTATATGAAAACCACGCAACTATTAATACCAACCCAAAAAGAAGCGCCAAATGATGCGCAAATTATTTCACATCAGTTAATGATTCGAGCTGGTTTGATTTCAAAACTAGCCTCTGGTTTATATTCATATCTGCCTATGGGTGTTAGGGTGTTAAAAAAGGTGGAAGCAATCATTCGCGAAGAAATGGATAAGGCAGGTTCGCAAGAAGTGTTAATGCCAGTGTCTCAGCCAGCAGAATTATGGCAGCAGTCTGGTCGTTGGGACGAATATGGGCCGGAATTATTACGCTTTACTGATCGCCACGGTCGTGATTTCTGTATGGGTCCCACTCATGAAGAGGTAATTACCAATTTGGCCGCACAATATATTCGCAGTTATAAACAATTACCAATGAGTTTTTATCAAGTTCAAACTAAATTTAGAGATGAAATTAGGCCAAGATTTGGCGTCATGCGTTCACGTGAATTTATCATGAAAGATGCTTATTCTTTTCATCTAGATCAAGATTCACTGCAAGAGACGTATGACATCATGCATCAAACTTACTGTAATATTTTTGACCGATTGGGGTTGGATTATCGACCAGTATTGGCAGATTCTGGATCAATTGGCGGTGATAGCTCGCATGAATTTCATGTGTTGGCGGATAGTGGTGAGGACGCTATTTGTTTTTCTGATGAGTCAACTTATGCAGCTAATATTGAAAAGGTTGCTTTTACCAAGCAGGCGGCTACAGCGTCACCTCAAAGCGCAGAAGAGAGTGTGCTAACCAAGAAAAAAACCAGCATTGAGCAGGTGGCTGAATTTTTAAATGTAGCGCAATCTCAATGTATTAAAACCTTAATTATTAATACTGCAGAAGGCTTTAAAGCGTTAGCACTACGTGGAGATCATGAGCTGAACGAAATCAAAACGCATAATTTATTTGGCGAATTTGAACTGGCTAGCGATGAGGATATTAAATCACTGGGCTTGAAAAAAGGTTTTATTGGCGTTAAGGATTTACCTATTGACTTAATCGTAGATTATTCTGCCAGTGTTTTGTGTGATTTTGTCTGTGGTGCTAATGAATGGGATCAGCATTTAACCGGTGTTAATTGGTTAGGTGTTGAGTTTGTTGAGGCTGATCTACGTAATGCGGTTGAAGGTGATGACTCACCGGATGGCAAGGGTAAATTAGTCATTAAGCGTGGCATTGAAGTGGGGCATATTTTCCAATTGGGTGATAAATATTCTCACGCCATGAAGGCTAATGTCATTGGCGAATCGGGCAAAGCGGTTACAACAACCATGGGTTGTTATGGTATTGGTGTAACACGCGTTATTGCCGCAGCAATTGAGCAAAATTATGACAATCGTGGTATTATTTTTCCAGCCTCAATTGCCCCATTCCAATTAGTTATTGTGCCGATTAATTACAATAAATCTAGTCGAGTTAAAGAATTGGCAGATAAGTTATATCAGCAATGTCTAGATGCAGGTATCGAGGTATTGTTAGATGATCGCAAAGAGCGTGCTGGGATCATGTTTGCTGATTCTGAATTATTAGGTATTCCACATCGAATGGTGTTGAGTGACACGCATGCTGATAATGGCAATATTGAATATAAAGCCAGAAATGAAGCGGATAAGCTTGAAGTAAGCTACGAGCAAGCCTTATCTTTTATTCAAACTAAGTTAGCTTAAATAGAGGGTTTATCATGGTTTGGTGGCAACATATTATTCCTCAGCACGCATTGTCAAAACTTATGTTTCGATTTGCACGTATTGAAAATACCTGGGTTAAAAACACCTTTACCAAGTGGATTGTTAAAAACTATGGGGTGAATTTATCTGAAGCGGTGCGTGAAAATATTGAAGACTATAAGCACTTTAATGATTTCTTTACCCGTGAACTCAAACCCGGTGCAAGAATCATTGGCGATAGTGATATTATTTGTCCGGTTGATGGCGCCGTTTCTCAAGCAGGTGCGATTAGCCATGCGACTATTTTTCAAGCTAAAAATCATTACTATACGGTATCAGCTTTATTAGGCGGTGATTACCGCGCTGATCAATTTGATTCGGGTTATTTTGCAACCATTTACTTATCTCCTAAGGATTATCACCGCATTCATATGCCGTATGACGCCAAGCTGATATCGATGGATTATATTCCGGGAGATTTGTTCTCAGTTAATCAGGCAACCGCAGAAGGGGTGGATAATTTATTCGCTAGAAATGAGCGTGTCGTGTGTTATTTTCAAACTGAGTTTGGTCTTTGTGCTTTTGTATTGGTTGGCGCTATCTTTGTTGGCTCAATGCAAACGGTTTGGGCAGGACAGATTAACCCACCTTATCAAAAGAAAGTGCAGCATTTTGACTATACCGATCAAAATATTGAGCTTAAAAAAGGTGAGGAAATGGGCCGATTTAACATGGGTTCAACCATCATTATGTTGATGCCTAATCAACAACAAACGCTGAATTTATCTGCTGGTCAAATCACCAGAATGGGTGAGGATTTAATCTAATTTAGTTAGCTTGACCAGCTTGATGGTTTGTTCAGAAATTTGCAATATTTCAATTAATAATTGATCAATCTTTAGACTGACATCTCGTTTAGGGATGGTTTGCAGCTCTTCAAGGATAAGTCCGTTTAAGGTTTTTGCCTTGTCAACAGATAGATTAATTGCAAGTGCTGTGTTTAACTCTCGAATACTGATTCTAGGGTCAACTAGATAACTGCCATCTGTTTGTTGATTGATTTCATCAATACTTTCATTCTGATTAGAGGTAAATTGACCAACAATTTCTTCCAAAATGTCTTCAAGAACCACCATACCGCGAACTTCTCCGTACTCATCAACCACTAGGCCCAGGCGTCTTTTTTGCGTTTGAAAATGTTCTAATTGGTGCGCAAGTGACGTGCCTTCTGGCACAAAATAAGGCTCACGCACCAAATTTAGAACATTGTCTAAATTAAACTCTCCTTTGGCATATAAATTAACCACTTTACGCATATGTAGTACACCAGTGATATTATCACTTGAGCCGTCATAAGTTAATAGTCGAGTATGTTGTATGCGTTCAAGTTGTTTGAGTAGCTCGTCAGGTTTGTTAATATCAACACTAATGAGCTCATGTTTAGGAATCATAATATCCTCAACCTTGACTTTTTCAAGGTCGATAATGTTTAATAACATTTTTTGATAATTCGAAGCAATAATAGGCTTGGCATCATTCACCACCATGCGCAGTTCTTCGGAGCTAATGTCATCGCTTGACTGCTGAGCGTTAATACCGAAAAGCTTAAGAATTAATCTAGATAATCGAGAAATAAGCCAAACTAATGGCTTGAATAGTTTAATTAATACATGAATAACAAGGGAAGCAGGCAGGGCAATTTTTTCAGGATTTTTGGCAGCAAACGTTTTGGGGGTGGTTTCAGCAAATACCAAAATGACAAAGGTTAATGCTAAAGAGGCTAGAACGATAGAATCCTCTCCCCAGAGTTTAATAGACAATATAGTGGCAATACTAGCTGCAAAAATATTGACAAAATTATTGCCTAATAAAATGGTGCCAATTAGCTGATCAACATCTTTTAGTAAATGCTCTGTGCGCCTAGCGTTTTTATTGGTTTTGCTTAAAACTTTGAGACGATAGCGATTAATCGCCATCATTGAGGTTTCAGTGCTGGAAAAAAATGCCGAGGCTAGTATTAGGCTAAATAGCGCAATACTCAGCCAAAAAGTTGAAAGTGATTCCAATCAGATAATTAAATTAAATAAGTTAACGCTTAGTTTAATTTAAATGATTAAAAGCTTCAAGTCCTGGATAAATCGCTTTAGCACCAAGCTGCTCTTCAATGCGTAACAAGCGATTGTACTTAGCTAAGCGGTCTGAACGAGACAACGAGCCTGTTTTGATTTGACCACAACCGGTTGCCACGGCCAAATCAGCGATGGTAGTGTCTTCAGTTTCACCTGATCTGTGTGACATAACAGCTGTATAGCCCGCTTCAGCAGCCATGTTCATTGCAGCAAAGGTCTCAGTAAGTGTACCTATTTGATTCACCTTGATTAAGATTGAATTAGCAATGTTGTTGTCAATGCCTTGTTTAAGAATCTTGCTATTGGTTACAAATAAATCATCACCGACCAGCTGTACTTTATCGCCAATTTTTTTGGTTAATAAGTCCCAACCATCCCAGTCATTTTCATCCATACCGTCTTCAATAGAAATGATCGGGTAGTTTTCAACCCAATTAGCTAAGTAGTCAACAAATTCTGCCGAAGTGAGTGATTTATTTTCCGAAGCTAGATTGTAAGTGCCATCAGCGTAAAACTCAGAACTGGCTGCATCAATACCAATAAAGATGTCTTTACCCGCTTTGTATCCAGCATTCTCAATTGCCTCTAAAATTACTTTAATTGCATCTTCGTTTGAGGCCAAATCTGGGGCGAAACCACCTTCATCACCTACGGCTGTATTCATACCTTGTGCCTCTAATACTGATTTTAAGTGATGAAAGACTTCAGCACCATAACGCAACGCCTCTTTAAAACTAGGTGCGCCTGCAGGAATAATCATAAATTCTTGAATGTCCACACTGTTATTCGCATGCTCGCCACCGTTAATAATGTTCATCATTGGTACGGGCAGTTTATAGTCATCACCCTGATCAAGAGAATCATACAAAGGCTTGTGTTGTCTGTTGGCATTAGCGTGAGCAGCAGCTAATGATACTGCCAAAATAGCATTTGCGCCTAAGCGTGATTTAGTTTCAGTGCCGTCAAGGTCAATCATTGCTTGATCGATTTTTGCAAGATCTTCAATGCCAAAGCCAATTAAGGTTTCATTGATTTCTGTATTAACAAATTCAACCGCCTTTAAAACACCTTTGCCTAAATAGCGAGATTTGTCACCATCACGTAATTCTAATGCCTCACGCTGACCGGTTGAGGCGCCAGATGGTACCATGGCACTGCCAACGGTATTGTCATCTAAGATAACGTCTGCTTCAAGGGTTGGATTGCCTCTAGAATCAAGGATTTCTCTTGCTATAATTTGCTTAATTTTCACGATTTTCCTATTGGTTGTTTATTCAAAGAATGACTTCATTTTACCGAAAAAAGAGTCTGATTCCGGGTGATGTTTCTTGCCACATGAGCCTGAAAATTCTTCCAGTAGTTGTTTTTGTTTTTTGCTTAAATTAACCGGTGTTTCTAATTTAACTTGGCAAATTAAATCACCCGCACCACCGTGACGAATGGCGGTAATTCCTTTGCCTCTTAATCTGAATTGTTTACCAGTTTGTGTGCCTGCTGGAATCTTGATTTTTAATTTTGAATCTAGCGTTGGCACTTCAATTGAACCACCTAGTGCTGCTGTGGCAAAATCAATAGGCACTTCACAATATAGATCGTTACCATCACGCTGGAAGATATCATGAGGCTTGACATGTATTTCAACATACAGATCGCCACTTTGGCCGCCACGAACACCAGCTTCACCTTCGCCACCTAGACGAATGCGATTGCCAGTATCTACGCCAGCTGGGATTTTAACCGATAAGGTTTTTTGCTTGCGCACCACACCCTGGCCATGACACGTTCCACAAGGGGACTCAATCTTTTGACCAGTACCTGAACACTTAGGACAAGGACGCCGCACGGCAAAAAATCCTTGTTGCATTTGTACTTGGCCCGCACCATGGCACGTGCCACAGGTATTAACACTGGTGCCTGGTTTGGCGCCAGTGCCCGAGCAAGTATCACAGGTTTCGTTTTTCGGAATGCGAATTTTAGTGGTGGTGCCTTCAGCCGCTTCTTTTAGATCAATCTCTAAGTCGTAACGTAAATCGGAGCCACGGTTGT
Source organism: Candidatus Thioglobus sp. (assembly GCF_028599055.1). Classification (GTDB taxonomy): domain Bacteria; phylum Pseudomonadota; class Gammaproteobacteria; order PS1; family Pseudothioglobaceae; genus Thioglobus_A. The sequence goes on along the minus strand of NZ_JAQRMS010000057.1, from coordinate 959 downwards.
CTGCTTGTTGTTGACCGCCGCCGCCAAAAATATCGCCAAAAATATCGCCAAAACCGCCACCACCAAATGGATTTCCGCCGCCAAAACCGCCGGCGCCCGCACTACCATCAACGCCAGCGTGGCCAAATTGATCGTACGCTTGACGTTTTTGATCGTCTGACAAAATGGCATAAGCCTTTTGAATTTCTTTGAATTTTTCTTCGGCCGCTTCTTTATTGTCTGTGTTACGATCTGGGTGGTGTTTCATTGCTAAGCGCTTATAAGCTTTTTTAATTTGCTTTTTATCTGCACCTTTGTCGACACCTAATACTTCGTAATAATCTCTTTGTGACATAACTACCTTTTTATAAAATTAAAAAACCCTCTTCAAACATTGATAGCCTGAAGAAGGTTATTGGTTGATTTAAAATTTAAAGATTATTTGTCGTCTTTAACTTCTTCAAAATCTGCATCAACCACATCGTCGCCTGCATCGGTTGCTTCTGAAGCGCCCTGTGCAGAACCTGCTTTAGCTTGTGCCTTTTCAGCAAGTGGCTGAGCCTTTTCAGTTAGCGCTTGTGATTTAGCGTCAATGGCTTCTTTATCATCACCTTTAACCGCTTCCTCTAGCTCACTAATTGCTGTTTCAATGGCTGTTTTCTCATCCTCAGATACCTCTTCTTTAAGGTCTTCAAGTGTTTGCTTAGTTGAGTGAATTAAAGAATCTGCCATGTTTTTAGAAGTAACTAATTCTTGGAATTTTTTATCTTCATCAGCGTGTGCCTCTGCATCTTTGATCATCTTTTCAACTTCATCATCACTTAAACCTGAAGAGGCCTTAATGGTAATTGATTGCTCTTTGCCGGTATTTTTGTCTTTAGCAGACACGTTTAAAATACCGTCAGAATCAATATCAAGTGTTACTTCAATTTGAGGTTGACCTTTAGGTGCTGCATCAATACCTTCCAGGTTGAATTGAC
>NZ_JAQRMS010000056.1 GCF_028599055.1 Candidatus Thioglobus sp. | reverse complement strand
CTTAGGAAATGTTGATCAGAGCTGGTCAATTTATCTGGTCGTTGCACTGACAATCGTGGGCGGTATTTTCTCTAAAGCAGGTTCGGGTGCAGTATTTGCCATGGTGCCACTCATTCAAAGACGTCTTACTGGGCAGATTGCTGGTATGGCAGGTGCGTTCGGTAATGTGGGTGCAGTGTTATTCTTAACGGTTAACACCATGGTAGATTATGATCAATTCTTTATGATTATTGGTCTTGTTAGTGCGCTTGTATTAGTGCTTATCGCTGTCTTTTTGGAAGAGCCAAAAGGTAACATGGTTGAGGTGTTAGACGATGGTACCGTTGAGGTGATTAAACTTAATTAAACATGAAGCAGCTTAAAGCACAAATTAATTCACATTCGATTGCAGGTATTAAGCCTGAGAATCAAGATTGCGTGGCTTATCACATGCCTGATAATAAATCCTTAGAGTTTAAGGGTATTACCGCGGTCATTGCTGATGGTGTTAGTGCTTGCGAAAGAGCTAAAGAAGCCAGCAGTTGTTGCGTGAATGGCTTTTTGAGTGATTATTATTCAACGCCAGAATCCTGGGGCATGGAGCATTCGGCTAGTAAGGTTATTTCAGCGCTTAATAATTGGCTGTACTCGCAATCAGTGCGTTCCAATGAAGTGTCATCCATGCTTTCAACTTTAAGTGTGTTGATTGTTAAATCAAACGTTGCGCATCTGTTTCATGTGGGTGATTCAAGGATTTATCGCTATCGACAAGGGGTGTTGACCCAACTAACTAAAGATCATATTCTTAGTTTAAATAAAGAAAAAACCTACCTTTCAAGAGCCATGGGGTTTGATCTAACGGTTAATGTTGATTATCAGACCTTTGATTTACAAGTGGGCGATCAATTTTTAATGACCACCGATGGTGTACATGATTATTTAGATGACGCCTTGTTGGAAATATTAATGGGTCGAGGGCTTAGTGCGCAAGACTTAGTTGAGCGTGCACTGAGTAAAAATAGCCTAGATAATATTTCAGCGCTCGTCATGACCATTGAGCAATTACCTGAGAAGAATTTAGATGAAGCTTTTGATGAGTTGACACAACGCCCAGTGCCACCTGATTTAACCCGGGGTATGAAAATCAATGGTTTTGAGATTGAGTCGTTGATTGTTTCAAGTGCAAAAATGCAGCTGTATTTAGCGAAAGATATTGCTACAAAACAGTTAGTTGCGCTTAAAACCCCATCGGTCAATTTTGAGGATGATCCAGAGTACTTAAAGCATTTTATGTATGAGCAGTGGGTGGGTAATCGTATTCAAAGTCCAAATGTGGTCAAAATTCATAATACTGATGATTCAGCGCAATTTTTAGCCTATGCTATGGAATATGTTAAGGGTCAAACTCTGCGAGATTGGATCGATGAGCATAAAAATCCAGAGTTAGAGATTGCTGTTAGCATCATTAAACAGATCATCCAAGGTATGCGCGCTTTTCATCGTCAAGAGATGGTGCACGGTGATCTTAAACCTGAAAATATCATGATTAATGAAATTGGCCAGGTGAAAATTGTTGATTTTGGTTCAGTCAGAATTGCAGGCGTATCTGAGCTGGTTAACCCTATTCATACTAATACAAATCAAGGTACACAAGGGTATACTGCCCCAGAAGTAATATTGAATGAACGCGTCTCTCAGGCTTCGGATCAATTTAGTTTGGGCGCTATTGTGTATGAGATGTTTTCATCAAAGCTGGTCTATCAAGATAAGTTAGACAAAAATCTAACCCGAGACAAGCTGGCAAAATTAAGCTATGAATCCACTTTATTGCAAAATCCAAACTTGCCCATCTGGATTGATGGCGCAATACGTAAGGCCTGTAGCTTGGATGTGCACAAAAGATATGAAGTACTGAGTGAGTTTTTGTACGATTTAGAGCACCCCAACGCACAATTTCTAAAATTGTCAAAGCCTAAAAAACCAGAAGCTGAATTAAGCAGATATAGGCTCTGGATCGCACTTTCTTTTGCGATTAATTTTGTATTACTGTTGTTATTAATTATTAAGTAGAAAGACCAAGTAAAGGATAAAAAAATGATTCTTGGAAGAACTCAAAAAAACCCAATTAAATTAGTTGATAAAAAAGTAGTGGAATGGAAATATGCCACTTGTGGCTATTGTTCAACAGGGTGTTCGATAGAAGTCGGCTTGAACGACAAAGGACATGCGGTTTCTTCCCGTGGTGTTGGTGGTGCAGATGTTAATCGAGGTAAGTTATGTCTCAAAGGTATCATGGAGCACAAGTTGTTTACGTCAGAAGGGCGTGGCAACAAACCACTGATACGTGATCATTGGCATGAGGATTTTGATGAAACAACTTGGGATGATGCTATTGATAAAACAGCTGAAGGGTTAAAGGCGGTTCAAGAAAAATATGGCAAAGATTCTATTGCAGTTATTTCTACAGGGCAGATGTTTACCGAAGAATTCTACACGCTAGGTAAGTTAACTCGCGGCTTGATTGGCACTAACAATTATGATGGAAATACTACTTTATGTATGGCCTCTGCAGTTTCAGGTTATAAACGCTCATTTGGTTCAGATGGCCCTCCAGGCTGTTATGAAGATTTTGAACATACCGATTGTTTAATCGCCTGGGGCTCTAATCTACCTGAACAGCATCCAATTATTTATTGGCGCATGAAAGAGGCTCAAGAGAAAAGGAAATTCCCACTCATTGTGGTTGACCCGCGTGTCACCATGTTGGCGCAAAATGCTGATATACACCTAACCATTACACCAGGTACTGATATTGTTCTAATGAACGCATTGATGCATGTCATCTTAAATGAAGGCCTGCAAGATGCTGACTATATTGAAAAAAATACCAATGGCTACGATGAGCTTAAAGCAGAAGTGGATAAATACGATCCAGTAACTGCTTCTAAGATATGTGGCATTGACGAAGATACCATTCGTGTTGTGGCTCGATTATTTGCAAAGGCAAATGCAGCGATGCAGATCTGGACCATGGGTATCAATCAATCAACGCATGGCTCTGATGGTGTAGTTGGTATTAACAACCTAGCACTGATTACCGGTAATATCGGTATACCGGGCGGTACAAGCTTATCCATTACTGGACAATGTAACGCCATGGGAACCAGAGAGTGGTCATCATGCTCTGGTTTGCCAAATCATCGTTATTTAGAAAATCCAAAAGACCGAGAGGAGATAGCTGAGTTTTGGAATATTGATGTTGATTTTCTGCCAACTAAGCGTGGTATGTTTCAAACCGATATTTATCGAGCTATTGAAACTGGTGAAATTAAAGGTTTATGGTTAATTGCGACCAATCCACTCACTTCTTTACCAAACACTGGTCGAGTAAGAAAAGCCATGGAAAAATTAGAATTTTGTGTTGTGCAAGATTGCTACCAAGATTCTGAAAGTAGCCAATATGCTAATGTCTTCCTGCCAGCAGGCACTTGGGCAGAAAAATCTGGTGTAATGACAAACACCGAAAGACGGGTGAATTTAATCAATCCGATTATGAAGCCACCGGGCGATTCAAAACCTGATTTCTGGATATTTAATGAAGTGGCAAAACGATTCAATACAGAAGAAAAAGTTAGCTTCCCTGAGTCAACGTCAGAAGTTTTTGAAGAAATGAGGTATTTATCCAAAGGCCGCTTGTGTGATATTTCGGGCATGGATTATGAAAAAATTGAAAAAAATCGTGGCATTCAATGGCCTTATACAGACAAACAAGTTGAAAATAATGAGCCACCACCCGCTGGTGGTAAGCGTATTTATACTGAAGAGGCTGCCTTTAGATATGCAGATGGTAAGGCTAAATTAATTCCACTGCCGTTTGTTGATAACAATGAAGTGCCCGATGAGAAATACCCAATTTGGCTAAACACAGGTCGACTGGTTGAGCATTGGCATGGTCGAACTAAAACAGGAAAGATTGCCGATAATAATAAATTTAGCCCAATTCCATTCATTGAAATAAACCCTGATTTAGCACGAGAGATGGCGATTGGTGATGGTGATTATGTGCGCCTAGTTTCAAGAAGGTCCGATGCGATTGTGATGGCTAAATATACCAACAGGGTTGCAAAAAACATGGTGTTCTTGCCATTCCATTTTCATGATTGCGCCAATCGCCTAACCCTGGGCTTGCTTGATCCGCATTCTCGTCAGCCTGCTTATAAGCAGCAAGCTATTAGAATTGAAGCAATTAAAGATCAAAAATCTGGTGCAAAATTAAGCATGGAAATGAGAGAATTTTAGGAAAATAGTATGTATAACGTTAGATCTGATGAGCCAAAATACGCCTTTTTATGGGACAAGGAAACCAAGCAAACCAATTGCTATGGTCATGACATTGAAAAATCTCAAGAAGATAGTTTACTGCGCAATCAAAGTTTAAATATTAATGGTGACGACGGTGTTGGTGAAAATCCTAATCGTTACAAGCAACATGGATTTTATTTTAATGCGGATAATTGTATTGGTTGTCATGCCTGCGAATCAGCCTGTAGTGAGAAAAATGAAGTGCCTTCACATCTTGCCTTCCGATCAGTAGGTTTTGTTGAAGGTGGCTCTTATCCAGATTATCAGCGCCTAAATATTTCAATGGCGTGTAATCATTGTGATGATCCTGTGTGTCTTAAAGGCTGCCCAACACGTGCTTATACAAAATTTGCTGAATACGGCGCGGTGCTTCAAGATCCTGATATCTGTTTTGGTTGTGGATATTGCACTTGGGTATGTCCATATAACGCGCCTCAGCTTGATCCGGTTAAGGGTCAAGTAAGTAAATGTAATATGTGCGTTGATCGTCTAGAGGTTGGCTTAAAGCCTGCTTGTGTTGCAGCATGTCTGGGTAATGCACTTGATTTTGGTGTTGTTGAAAATATTCCTGAAAATAGAGAGCAGGCAAAAGTTTCAATTCCTGGATTTCCAACCAATGAAATCACTCATCCTAATGTGAGATTCCAGCAAACAAAAAATACTCAAAGAGACATGGTTAGAGTTGATGGTATGCCGGTTAAGTATCACAAGCAAGAGGACGGTAATTTCAAATCAACCCTTGATAGTAAAAAACATTCGGCGGAAAAACACTGGGGTATTAAAAAATTATTACAGTCACATGAAAATGCACATGCAATTTTTACTTTATGCGCGCAGGCAGTATTTGGCGCAACCATGTGGTTAGTTTTCTCAGACGTCTTTAATTTTATTCCAGTAAGCGAAGCAGTATCCGGCCTTGATTCTGTCACTATTCTTTTAGTATTGGTTATGCTAATTGGCTATGGCTTGTTTAAATTAAGCATGCATCTTGGTAAGCCGCAATTCTTCTATCGAGGCTTTTATAATTTGAAATTCTCTCCAGTTAGTCGAGAAATTGCAGGTGTGAGTTTATTCTTTACTGGCTTGTTAATGATGCTTGTTGTTGAATTAACAGGTTTGGATTTATTTAGTAATATTGCCTATGCAGTAACCGTCTTTGGATTTTTATTCGGCTCATATTATATGTATAAGTTGTATCGCATACCAGCACGTCCATTCTGGAATCATTGGCAAACAGGTAGTGCGTTTTATGGAACGGCGATCAGTCTAGGTAGTATGTTATTAGGTGCTTTACTAATTATTCTTACTGGAGAAGTTGCGCTAATTAGTACTTTTTCTGCTATTGCATTGGTGGGTATTATCATTGAAAGTATTGGTTATATTTTTCATCCGGTAGAACTTAAGAAAACAGGTGAAGGTCAGGCGTCTCATTTTGAGCAGACCACTACTTACGGCAAAACATATACGATGAGAAATATGCTGTTAGCACTTAATATAATTTGCCTGCCAATATTGGTTTATTTACAGGATGCATCGTTGTACTTTGCTTTGTTATCAGTCATGCTAATCTCCTCTTACCTGGGAAGGATTTTATTTTATGCGGTAGTGACACCAACAACCATGCCAGGCGCATTCTTTTGGAAAAACAACAAATTCAAAGAGCATGCAATCGAAACTGGCTTGTCAGATATGCCACAGATGGGTGTGATGGCTGAGCGTCATCATAAATTTGATATTGGTTTATTGATGGATACCATTAAACAAACCACAGTAAAAAGTGCGGTATCACAAATTAAGGCTATTTTAAGAGGTGGTTAGATAATTATCGCTATAAAGAGAAAATTACCTGAAATCCAAAGATAAAAAAATATGTTAAAAAAGCTAAGTATTGTATTGTTGTTGTTAACTACTAGTTTTTTCTCAAATAGCGCTTTGTCAGCACCACCAGAAGTGGCTGCTGTACATATTATGACTGACGCATTGCTGGCTTTAAAGGAGTCCAAGGCACAAGGCAAAAGTTCAATCGAAGATGTTGAAAATTTAATTGTCGAGCAATTATTACCCAATTTAGACATTACTGAAAGTACCAGACAAGCATTAAAAAACACATTGGGATGAGTTAAAACCCCAGCAGCAGCTAATTCTCAAATCTTATCTTGCGGTTTCTTTAGTTGATAACTATTCAGCTATTTTGGCTGCTTATGATGATCTTGACGGTATTAAAATTACAGCCGACCCCAAGGTAAAGCGTAAAGACAATAAAGCCATTGTAAGGCTAAATATTCATATTAATGGTGATCCAAAACCTGTTGTAGTTTCCCTGAAGATGATGCTTAGTAATGACTGGCATATTTACGATGTGGTATTTTCAGGGGTAAGCTTGGTGAAAAATTATCAAGCTTCTTTTAATTCACAAATAAAGCGTAAGGGTATCGAGGGTTTGATGGCTAAGGCCTCAAAAAAACTCAGAAAACATACCAGTGAGAATTGCCCAGTATGCATTGCCATGAATTTTAAGAAATCAATGCTGGCTAAACAATAGGTAGTGTCACTTTGCTGTCAAAATGTGGCCATTCGTAGCGAATTGGGTAGTTTCGGCGGTAATATTCAAAATTTTGGATATTTTTAATGGCTACCGTATCTTGTTTAAAGTCATAAACTTCATTTAAACAATCTAGCAAATTTTCGCTTTTTAGCGTTAAAACACCAGGATTTATCAGGTTTTTAATGTTTTCTTGCTGTTTTTCGCCTAAAAAATCACATAAAGCTTCATAAGCCATAAAGCTACCCATAAATTTAGCGTCAACCGAGTGCCCTGCGATGTGAGGCGAGGCTAAATACGCCGTTTTTTGAAGATTTTTATTAATATTTGGTTCATTTTCCCAACAATCAATCACATTTTCCAGCGTTTGCGTTTTTTCCCAAATTTCTTCAACAATCACACCGCCTCGAGCAGCGTTAAAAACAATGGTTTGGTCGCTTATATGATGAAAATTAGCCTTATTTAGCAGTTTATAGCTTGGATATTTGCCATCAAAGGTCAAAGGTGTGTGAAAAGTAACAATATCAGCACTGAGTGCAGTATCTAGGTCGACAAAATTTGGCAAATTTTCATTATCTTGACGTATTGGGTCATTTAGCAGGGTTTTAATGCCCAAAAGTTCGGCCTTAGCCGCGAGGCGCGAGCCGACATTACCCACACCAATAATGCCTAGGGTTTTGTCTTGATAATTAAAGTTGTGTTTGTCAGCCAGATTAAGAATCGTGGCAATGACAAATTCAGCCACTGCCATTGAATTACAGCCTTGGGCTGAGAAAAACTCAATGCCATTATTTTTAAGATAATCTTGATCAACATGATCAAGCCCCGCAACCGTTGAGCCAACAAATTTAATAGAGCTGCCTTTTAGTAGTGTTTCATTAACTTGAGTACGTGAGCGCACGATTAGTACATCCGCATCTTTTACCGAGGCGGCATTTATATCACGCCCAGCCATGGCGGTTATTTCACCAAATTGTGAAAAAATTTCGTTATAAGCGTAGCATGCGTCATCAATAATAAGTTTCATATTTTTTTATGTAACGGGGGAAGTTGTACTTTTCTCTGTTACCAATTTATTAGTTGTAGATTGTGCATTTTAAGATATTCATTGGTTTTTGAGAAATGTTTACAACCAAAAAAACCTTTGTGTGCAGAAAATGGCGAAGGGTGGCTGGCTGTTAATATTAAATGTTTGTCAGCATCGATTAAGGATGCTTTTTGTTGTGCATGTGCACCCCAAAGTAAAAACACCAGATTTTGTTTATGATCACTAAGTAATTGAATAACTGATTCAGTAAACTCAATCCAAGGGGTTTTGGCGTGAGATCCTGGTGAGTTTTTTTCTACCGTTAGGCTGCTGTTAAGTAGTAGCACACCTTGTTTTGCCCATCTTTCCAAATTACCACTCGCATTGGGCTTAATGGCTAAATCTAGTTCAAGCTCATGATAGATGTTTCTGAGTGATGGCGGAATTTTTACCCCATCTGGCACGGAAAAACTAAGCCCATGCGCCTGGCCTTCATTATGATAAGGGTCTTGACCAAGGATAACCACTTTGGTAT
>NZ_JAQRMS010000055.1 GCF_028599055.1 Candidatus Thioglobus sp. | reverse complement strand
TTAAAGACCGCTGTATTAGTTAGTCAATGCTAGTAATTAAGCGCTCAATACCGATTGCCACACCTGAACACTGTGGCAATGGTTTTTCCAGTAGTGTTAAGAAGCTAGCATCCGGCTCTATAACCGTTTTATTTAATTGTTGACGCCTGTTATTTTCACGATCGAAAACTCTCCTATAGGCGCGAGCCTCTTGCAACTCATCATAACCATTGGCCACTTCTACGCCCGATAAATACAATTCAAAGCGATGTGCGATGCGCCCCTCAACTTTAGATAAAGCGCTTTGCCCTGCTGGATAATCATAGATGAAGCAAATAGGAAATTGTGTTAATTTTGGTTCACACAATGCAGTAAATAGAAAAATTTGCAAATCTTCTATCCATTCAAAATCAGTGCTTAAATCGTGCGCTTTAGCGATTAGTTTTAACGCATCAAAGTCCGTATTAAAAATGTCAATATCTGCAAATTGTTTAAATGCCTGTGCGTAAGACAGTTTAGTCACTTCACCACAAACCCCTAAAACTTTAACCAATTCAGCCACATCGCTCATTAATTGATGATGATCAAAGTTTAAGCGATAATACTCCAATAGTGTAAATTCGTTGAAATTTTGCGAGCCTTGTTCATTATCTCGAAACACCTGACAAATTTGAAAAATATCCCCACTGTCTTGCGACAAAAGCTTTTTCATTTCCAGTTCAGGAGAGGTGTGCAAAAATTTTGATTGTTGCTGAATTTCCGAGTTAACTGACATACCAATGCTGTCAATATACACATCTGTCGTTGGTGCGTTTAATAGGTGCGGAGTTTGCACTTCAAGAACATTTTGATGCTCAAAAAATGCTCGGATTTTTTTAAGTAATTTAGCCTTGTTAATTAACGCTTGCCTCATGTCAAATGGCTAAAATAAACACTTCTTCGAGGTAATTAGGTTCGACCAGCGTACTCATTGGTTCGCGTATCAACCTTCACTTTTTCGCCAATGCTAATAAACAACGGCACTTGAACCACGACACCGGTATTCATCGTGGCTGGTTTGCCGCCCGTACCTGCTGTGTCACCTTTAAGGCCAGGATCAGTATCCGCCACTTCAAGCAGCACATGGTTTGGTGGCGTGACTGAAATTGGATTATTATTCCAAAGGGTAACCACGCACATATCTTGCTCTACTAAGTAACCTCTAACATCATCCATATTACTATCATTAATGATGAATTGATCAAAGGTATTAGGATCCATAAAATTCCACTCATTGCCATCGTTATACAAATATTGCATATCAAGCTCCATCACATCTGCACCCTCTAAAGATTCACCTGATTTAAAGGTTTTTTCTAGGGTTTTGCCAGTGATCAAATCTTTAAGCTTAACCTTGTTAGACGCTTGACCTTTACCAGGCTTACGAATCTCATTACTAACAATTGAGCAAGGGTTGCCGTCTAACATGAGTTTTAAGCCATTTTTAAATTGACTGGTCGAGTAATATGCCATTTTTTAACCTATTGAGTGTAAAATTCAAGCATCTTATTTTACGCACTTTTTCATGCATATACACGAATACCAAGCCAAAGGCTTATTTCGACAGTTCAATATTAACACCCCATCAGCTATTCTAGTTAACTCAACTCATGAAGCGAAGCAAGCTTGTGCTGATTTAGGTGGTAATATTTGGGTAGTTAAGGCACAGGTTCATGCAGGGGGTCGCGGCAAAGGCGGCGGCGTTATTTTATGTCGCAGTGTCGCAGCGGTAGAAGAGGCTTGTAACAAACTGTTTGGCTCTCATCTCATTACGCCACAAACCGATGCCAAAGGTCTGCCGATCAACCAACTGCTTATTGAAGGTGGGCAGAATATTGAGCGTGAGTTATATTTAGGCTTATTGGTTGATCGTCAATCTCAAAAAATTACCATTCTAGCTTCCACAGAAGGCGGCATGGATATTGAGCAAGTGGCCAGTGAAACACCCGATAAAATCATTAAATTTGGGGTTGATCCATTAGGCGAATTAACTACTAACGATTGCATGTCAATTGCAAAAAAGCTTAATTTACAAGACACACTAGCTGAACAATTTGTCACAACTCTAATGGGCTTGTATGAAATATTTACCACTAAAGATGTCAGCTTAATTGAAATTAATCCGCTCATCACTACGGCTGAAAACAGCCTTCTGGCGCTCGATGGCAAGATTGACTTTGACGATAACGCTTTGTATCGCCACGAAGACATTCTTGAACTACGCGATATATCTCAAGAAGATGAAAAAGAAAACGAAGCGAGTGAATATCAGCTTAATTACATTTCATTAGACGGCACGATTGGCTGTATGGTCAATGGTGCGGGGCTTGCCATGGCCACCATGGATCTTATTGAACACCACGGCGGCTCACCGGCTAACTTTTTAGATGTAGGTGGTGGCACAACGGCTGAGCGTGTTGCTAAAGCTTTTGAGTTAATTCAAACTGAGAAAAATGTCGCTGGCATTTTGGTCAATATTTTTGGCGGCATTGTTCGTTGCGACTTAATTGCGCAAGGCATTTTACAGGCCATTGAAAAGGTTGGTCTAAACTTGCCAATTGTTGTGCGCCTAGAAGGCACTAATGCTGCCGAAGGACTTAAACTACTCGATGAATCCGACGTACAAATCTATACCGAATCTGACCTTACTCAAGCGGCTATTAAAATTGTGGAGTTGTCAAAATGAGCGTATTAATCAATAAAGACACAAAAGTTATTACCCAAGGCTTTACTGGCAAGCAAGGCACTTTCCATTCTGAGCAGTCTATTGCCTACGGTACGCAGTTTGTTGGTGGTGTCACACCTGGTAAAGGTGGGCAAACACATCTAGACTTACCCGTGTTTAACTCGGTCAAAGAATCCATGGCTGAAACTGGCGCAACTGCCACCATGATTTACGTGCCACCGCGCTTTGCTTACGCATCCATTATCGAGGCAATTGAAGCACAAATGCCAGTGATTGCTTGTATTACTGAAGGCATACCCGTGCAAGATATGCTTAAAATCAAAGCCATCTTAAAAGATTCGGATTCGACGCTCATTGGTCCTAACTGCCCGGGTGTCATTACGCCTGATGAGTGTAAACTCGGCATTATGCCCGGCAATATTCACCAATCTGGCAGCGTCGGCGTGGTGTCTCGCTCAGGTACACTGACTTATGAAGCGGTACATCAAACCACTCAGGCGGGGCTTGGTCAAAGCACCTGCATTGGTATTGGCGGTGATCCAATTCAAGGTATGAATTTTATTGATTGCTTAGCATTATTTGAAGCTGACGAACAAACAAAATCTATCATTATGGTGGGAGAAATTGGCGGGTCAGCTGAAGAAGAGGCAGCAGAGTATATCCAGTCTCACGTATCCAAGCCGGTGGTTTCTTATATTGCTGGACTCAGCGCGCCAAAAGGCAAGCGCATGGGGCATGCAGGCGCAGTTATTAGTGGCGGCTCTGGTAAAGCAGAAGATAAAATTAGCGCACTCAAAGCAGCTGGGGTGGCCATTTCACCAACTCCTGCCACTATGGGCTCAACTTTGTTGGAAATTTTAAAATAATAAATACCGGGGAAGGCAAGACCTTCCCCACATGTAACTATGAAAAAACCGATTGTTGTATTGGGTATTGGCGAACTTGGAAGTGTTTTTGCAAGAGCGTTTCTAAAAAATAATCACCCTGTTTATCCAATTACTCGAAAAACAGATATCAATGAGTTGGCCAGCCAAATTGATCCTGAGCTAATTTTAGTCTGTACTGCTGAAGGTGATTTGCAATCAGCACTAGGATCCATTCCAGAACAATGGAAAGATCGTGTGGCAATGATGCAAAACGAATTACTACCACGTGATTGGGAAAAGCATAACTTTAATAATCCAACAGTTATCTCAGTTTGGTTTGAAAAGAAAAAAGGCATGGATTCAAAGGTATTAATCTCATCGCCTGCATACGGCCCAAAAGCACAAATTCTCACCAAGTCTCTTGCGCTAATCGATATTGCGGCACATACTGTTACCAATGAAGATGAATTGTTATTTGAGCTGGTACTCAAAAATCTCTACATCCTGACAACTAATATCGCCGGCATGGCTATTGAGCCAGGCAGCAATGTTGATGACCTGCGCAACAACCACATCGATCTAATGCGTAAAGTGTCTGCCGATGTCTTAAAACTTCAAGAATCGCTAACCGGGAAAACCTTCAATGAATCAGCGTTAGAAGCGGGCATGATTAAAGCCTTTGAAGGTGATTTGGCACATGGTTGCATGGGCAGATCTGCCCCGGCTAGACTCAATAGAGCGTTAGAATTAGCGAATGAATACAATCTAGAAACACCAACCTTGACACAAATCAGCAACCAAGCTTAGCCGCTCATCTTAGCGTAGGTTTTTTCAATTTCCTGCTCCAAGGCCAGCAATGAAAAACCGCGCACCTCTTCAATAAATTTTTGCCCCATAAAGAACACTTGCACCACGGGCAAAGAAAACACACCATGCTGCGCGCAAATCTCTTGCATTTGTTCACAATCAATGTAAACCATAGCCAAGTCAGGAAATTTGACTGAAAATTTATCATAAATCTGGGGTTTAATGGTTTGGCACACGCCACAATTTGCACCACCAAATAATACTAATACTGCATCTTTTTCACGCTTTAATGCATCTAACTGATCTTGGTTTTCTAATTGATTCATAGCTGCTCTCCTAATTGGGCAAAGAATACTTCAAAACTGGGCAAATCTAATTGCGATTCTCTTTGTTTTTTACCCCACATCGGCTCAGGAAAATAACTATCTTGCTCAAAGCGAGCCATCACATGCCAATGAACGTGCGGCAATAGGTTGCCAAAAGACGCTATATTGATTTTATCAGCGTTGAAATACTTTAACATTGATTTTTCTACTATATCGATAATTCTAAAAATTTCTGTTTTTTCTTCCAATGTGCATTCACTAAATTCCTTAATTTTTCGCTGAGTAAAAATTTTAACCCAGGGAATTTCGCTTTTTTCAATTTCAACAAATACTAAATCATTTTCATAAATCATACTTATCTCTCCACAAAACTTCATAGGCCTTGCCTATGAAGTTTTGTTATTTGTTAATAACATCGCATCGCCATACGAGAAAAATCGATAGTTGTTTTTAATGGCATGCTGATAAATTTCCATCATTCGCTCTCGACCAATAAAGGCGCTGACCAGCATCAACAATGAAGATTTTGGCAAATGGAAATTGGTAATCATCATATCCACCACTTTAAATTCATAGCCAGGATAGATAAAAATATCAGTTTCCTCTTGCGCTGCAGATAACGTGCCACTTTTGGCAGCTGACTCCATAGAACGAACTGCCGTTGTTCCTACGGCAACAACACGTCCACCTTTTGCCTTGGTATCGTTAATCTTATCAACCGTTGCTTGATCAATTTCATAATACTCGCTATGCATATGATGCTCAGTAATTTTTTCAGCCTTAACTGGCTGAAAAGTGCCCGCACCGACATGTAACGTTACAAAAGCGTGATCAATACCTTGTTGTTTTAGATCAGCCAATAAATCATCATCAAAATGTAGACCTGCTGTTGGCGCGGCCACCGCACCCTCTCGCTCGGCAAATACTGTCTGGTAGCGCTCTAAATCGGTTTTTTCATCACTACGTTCAATATAGGGTGGCAAGGGAATATGACCCACTTTATCAAGTAAATCAAGTAGTGAATCGGTGGCAAAATTAAGTGTATAAAAGCCATTTTCTTTGGCTATTATTTGCGCTTTTTCACCATTCTCCAAAGTAATATAACTGTCTATCTTAGGTGCACGCGAGGCCTTAACCATGGCTAACACTTGCGTATCACTTAACAAACGCTCAATCATAATTTCCACTTTACCGCCTGAAGCTTTATGGCCGAACAGGCGTGCTGGAATTACTCGAGTGTTATTCATTACTAGCAAATCACCTGGGCGTAAAAATTCGCCAATTTGATGAAAACTTGCATCTGTGAACAAGTCTGTTTGCGGCACCAGCAGGCGTGAATCTGTTCTATTTTCAGGTGGATTTTGCGCAATTAACTGCTTGGGCAAATCAAAATCAAAATCACTAAGTTGCATGATTATTTTTTATTTTTTAGCAAGTCTTGCTTGCTGAAAAATTCTAGGACTTGGTAGCTGGCGGTAACAACGGCCCTTGGGGTAATGGTGGCACCGGTAAAGCTGTCAAAAACACCGCCATCACGCTTCACCTTCCAATTATCCTTTGAAGGATTAGATAGCGACAGCCCGCTAAATTGCTCGATCCAGTTAGACTTTCGAGTTTCGATTTTATCACCCAGACCTGGGGTTTCTTTATGAGTGATAACGCGCACGCCTAATAATTGATGATCTACGCCCACCCCCGTTAACAGACGAATATTGCCACTGTATCCATTGGGATAAGTATGCTCGATTAAGTAGGCAAACACCTGCTCATCTTTCTTAGCAGGAAAAATATTGATTGTTTGTATAATGCCATGCAAATTGATGGATTTACTATACTTATCTTTCAAAATATCATTGTCATAACCACTAACCAACTCGCTCAAGCGCTTAATAAGCAACTGCTCTTCATTGTGAGTAATTTGTTCTTTGGTTGTGCTTTGCGTCCAGCTAACAAAAAAAATACTAACCAACGTAAATACAAACAACAGCAATCCTGATTTTAAAATACGTTTGATCATGACCGTCCAAACGCCCTAGGCTGAGTGTAGTAGTCAATCAATGGTACCATCATATTCACCAACAATACCGCAAAAGCAACCCCATCTGGATAACCGCCGTAAGCCCTAATAATGACAATTAGCACACCAATTAAGAATCCATAAATTAACCTTCCTTTTGGTGTGGTACTAGCAGACACTGGATCGGTGGCAATAAAAAAGGCACCCAGCATTGTGCCGCCCAACATTAAATGATTTTGAATTGGTAAATGTTGCTGAGTGTCAAAAACTGAAATCAATATTGCCATAATCAGTATTCCAGATAAAAACGCTACCGGAATATGCCAAGCAATAATTTTACGCACCAATAAATAGACCCCTCCTAACAAGAATCCAGCATTAATCCACGCTTGAGAAGTGGAGTGTATTTGTAAGGCGGAAAGCTCCTTACCCAAGGATAAACCGGTTTTAACATCATCTAGTCGTGTTGCACCACTTATGCCATCAAAATTGGCTAGATTAAACACTTCGTTTACTGCTTGACTAAAGCTTAGAAAATCAACCGGCCAGGTGGTCATTTGTAGCGGGTACGAGATCAATAAAAATCCGTAGCCTAGCATAGCAGGATTAAAAGGGTTGTTGCCTAAGCCACCATACAACTGCTTGCCAAAAACAATAGCAAAAGCAACACCTGAAACCACCAACCACCACGGAGCAATTGATGGAATGGAAATGGCCAGTAAAATACCTGTTAAGATGGCAGATCCATCACTTAATGATTCAAGCGCGTTGCGTCCACGTAGCGCGACAAAAATTGCTTCAACCAAGACCGCTGAAATCACGGCCAATACAATTTGCAATAAGATGCCCCAGCCAAAAAATAGCGTTGATGCGCCAACACCCAAAACTAATGCGTAGATCACTTGACGCATTATTTGATTAGTATTTAACCCAGTACTATGCATTATTTCTTAGCTTCCTTTGCTTGTTTGACACGCGCCATTGCTTGAGCAATTTTATCTTTTTGTGCCTGATCTTTTTCTTTATCTTTGGCCATTTTTTCTTTAAGCGCTTTTTTCTTAGCCGCCATCATCTCTGCACGCTCTTGCTTATTTCGCGTCAATCTGAATTCTTTAAATTCAAACCGCTCCCTTGATTGATTAGCTAGTGCTTCTGCACGTTTGAGCTTTCTATCTAGCGCCTTGGCAAAAGAGAAATATTGTGCCAAAGGAATATTACTCGGGCAAACATAATTACAACTACCACACTCAATGCAATTCATTAACTGATAATCAAGGGCTTTTTCAATATTCTCACTCTTGGCATACCAATATAATTGTTGCGGCAACAAGTTAACCGGACACACCTCAACACAAGCCGAACAACGAATACATTCTTTAACCGCAGGCTTAGGCTCCGGATTGTTAACAAATATACAATTGGTAATTTTGCAAATAGAATAATGCGCATTAGGAATATCAACACCCATCATCATACCGCCCATTCTAATATCATGAGCCTGGTTATTCGGCTCGGAACTTTCAACCACTTGTGCGAACGATGTGCCCAATCGTGCCTCATAGTTTCTAGGCGTCTTAACCCCCGAACCTGTGACGGTTACAATTCGAGAAATTAGCGGTTTATTATCAACTACCGCATCATATATTGCCTTAACCGTACCAACATTTTGACACAGCACACCATGCTCAGATGCATACCCACCCGATGGAATCTCTATGTCCAATAGCGCTTTAATCAGTAATTTTTCAGCGCCTGAGGTATATTTTGTCG
>NZ_JAQRMS010000054.1 GCF_028599055.1 Candidatus Thioglobus sp. | reverse complement strand
CTTCACCCCTCAAGGGGGTGTCAATACAAAGCGCGGGAGTGGTGGAATTGGTAGACACGCTGGATTTAGGTTCCAGTGTCGTAAGACGTGAGAGTTCGAGTCTCTCCTTCCGCACCATATTTAAATAAGGTGACATGTGAAGACAATCATTCTACATAGTCAAGACCTGGCAGTAGCCAAACTTGTTGCTCAGCATATCGATGCTGATATCCAACAAAAGCGTACACATTTTCGCTTTTCTACCCAAAAAAATATTGATTTAAATACGCTCAGAGAGCGGTTTAAACTCGATTTTAATTTGATTCCTGAGAACTTTTTAACGGACAAAGTTGCGCTGTTTGTTAGTGACATGGATTCAACCTTAATTAATATTGAGTGTATTGATGAAATTGCTGATTTTGCCAATTTAAAGCCTCAAGTAGCTGCGATTACAGAAAAAGCCATGCGTGGTGAATTGGACTTTGATAGCTCTTTGTCAGAGCGTGTTGCCTTGTTAAAAGGCTTAGAAGTTGCCACTTTAGAAAAGGTTTACACACAAAAATTACAAGTCAATCCTGGTGGTCAAGAATTAATTAATTTCTTAAGTGGTAGAAATATTAAAAGCGCCGTAGTGTCTGGCGGGTTCACTTATTTTACGGATCGATTGGCTGCAGATATTGGCCTTGATTATTCCAGGGCCAACACATTAGCGGAAAGCAACGGTTGCTTGACTGGCGTGACTCAGGGCGCTGTTATCAACGCAAACGCTAAGGCTGATTTTATTCATGAGTTGTGTGAGCTTAATTCAATTAGCACGAAGCAAGTAATCGCCATTGGTGATGGCGCTAATGATCTAGAGATGATGAAAGTCGCTGGATTGTCAGTTGCTTACCATGCAAAACCAATTGTTGCTCAGCAGGCAGATATTGCCATTAATGTCGGTGGATTAGATAAAATCATTGATTTATTTGATACATAATTGACATGATTATTGAAATTGGACATTTTGCACTGGTGCTAGCTTTGGCCTTTGCTTGCCTGCAGGTTATATTGCCGACAGTGGGTTTACTTAAAGGGAGTTTTTCTTTAGCGCAATTGTCACGACCAATGTTGTGGGCGCAATTTTTCTGGACAGTTGTCGCGTTTGCTATTTTAATGAACGCCTTTGTCGTTGATGATTTTTCGGTGAAGTATGTGGCTAATAATTCCAACACCGAACTACCAACTATGTTTAAGATGTCTGCGGTTTGGGGTGCGCACGAGGGATCTTTATTACTTTGGGCGTTAATACTATCTGGCTGGAGTGTTGCGGTATCAATACTGTCTAGGCGCATACCAAGTGAAGTGCTCAACCATATTCTGATTATTTTGGGTTTGATTAGTGTTGGTTTTTTGCTGTTTTTATTATTGACCTCTAACCCTTTTGAGCGCTTAGATGTTATTCCTGCGCAAGGACGAGAGCTCAATCCACTCTTGCAAGATTTTGGCTTGATCATTCATCCACCAATGTTGTATATGGGTTATGTAGGCTTGGCCATTCCATTTGCTTTTGTTTTATCGTCGCTTATTCGTGGACAGCTTGATTCAACTTGGTTACGCTGGTCTCGTCCCTGGACATTGGTCGCTTGGTCGTTTTTAACCTTTGGCATTGTTTTAGGATCTTGGTGGGCGTATTACGAGCTTGGCTGGGGCGGTTGGTGGTTCTGGGATCCGGTTGAAAACGCTTCATTTATGCCGTGGTTAGTGGCTACCGCATTGGTACATTCATTAAGCGTGAGTGAAAAACGCGGCGCTTTTAAGCATTGGACTGTATTGCTTGCTATTGCTGGATTCTCATTAAGCTTGTTGGGTACCTTTTTGGTTAGATCGGGCATTTTGACATCAGTGCATTCTTTTGCTGCTGATCCAGAGCGTGGCTTATTTATTTTAATTTTCTTGATACTGGTGATTGGCAGCTCTTTGGTGCTATACGCTTGGCGAGCAAGCTTAATGAAAAGTCAAAATGCATTTGCTTGGTGGTCAAAAGAAAGTGGTTTGTTGATTAACAATATTTTGCTTGTGGCAGCAATGTTGAGTGTTTTCTTAGGTACGCTATATCCGCTACTCTTGGATTCATTAGGCTTAGGCAAAATTTCAGTAGGTGCGCCTTATTTTGATGCAGTATTTGTGCCTATTATGATTCCGGCAGTTTTAGTAATGGTTATCGCACCATTCTTGCGCTGGAAGAAAGATACACTTATTCGCAGTAGTAGTGTTTTGAAACCTGTATGGTTTGTTATTGCCATTTTATTTGCAGTTAGTTTCTGGCTGGTTGACAATCAGGCGGTGTTATTTGCAGTCTTTTTGTTTATTTGGATTACCTTGCATTCTTTGTCGTTATTGATTAACCGACTTCGTCAAAAAGGCAATATGAGTCTTTCCTTTATTGGTATGATTATGGCGCATATTGGTATCGCAGTATTTTTATTGGGTGCGACAGTTACCACTCAATTGGGTGTAGAAAAAGACATAAAAATGGAGATTGATCAGCCGATTGATATTAAAGGCTATACATTTAAATTTAAAGGCGTGAACAGCTTTACTCATCAGAACTATCAAGGCCACAAAGGTGAAGTAGAAGTTTATTTTGAGAATGAGTTGATCACTAGCTTAAAGCCAGAGAAGCGCCAATATGTGACTGGCATGCCAATGACAGAAGCGGCGATCGACCCATCATTAACGCGTGATATCTATGTTGCACTTGGTGAATCGTTAGAGGGCGATGCGTGGAGTTTGCGCATTTACTATAAACCGTTAATTAGGTGGATTTGGCTAGGTGGCTTGTTTATTTCAATTGGCGCTTTATTGGCGGCATTTGATCGCAGATATCGACCGTCCTCCCAGAGGGCTGCTGTAAATCGTGAGAGGGTTAAATCATGAACATGATGATTTTGATAGGGCTCATGCTAAGTCTTTCACTGGCGTGGGTGGTTTGGTTTTTAAAGAATCCATTGGCTGATAATGATATTGACTTACGTCAATCAAATATTGGATTGGGCAAGCAGCGTAAGGCTGAGTTGCAACGTGATCTTGAGCAAGATTTAATCGATCAGGAGCAGTTTGATTTAGCACTAGAAGAAATTTCCTCAACATTGGCCATTGAGCTAAATCAAAGCACAACGACCGTAAGAGAATCCAAACCCATTAGTGCATTAACTTGGTTGATTGTTATCATGCTGCCAATTTTTTCAATTGGTGTTTATCAATCATTAAGCACCTATTCATCAACAGTCAACACAACAACAGCTTTGGAATCCGCTCCGCTTAGTTTAGAGCAAAGTGCTGAAAAAATAAAGCAACACCTGGTAGATAACCCGTCTGATGCGCAAGCATGGAAAATGCTGGGATTAAGTTATTTTGAGCTTAATAAAATTGATGAATCGTTACAGGCTTATGAAAAGGCTTATCAGCTAAATCCGAAAGATGCAAGATTATTGGTTGAGTACGCTTCAACCATGATTAGTGCTAATGATGATCAATTTACTGGCCGACCGGTAGAATTAATTAAACAGGCATTAGAGATTGAGCCAAATGCACCAGATGCACTTTATTTGGCCGGTTTGTTTGCTGTTAGCATGCAAGATTTTAATTTGGCAAAAGGCCTATGGAATAAAGCCTTAGCTGGATTGCCTGAGGGTAGTGTAGATCGACAAGCGTTGTTGAGTATTTTGGCAGAATTGGAGCGCGAACAAAATCCTAAAATTAGCCATACAGTGACAGTGAATGTGGCCATTGCTGATGAAATTTTAGCCAAACGATCAAATGAAGATTTTTTAATGGTTTATGTGAAATCTGCTGTCGGTAGACCGATGCCTATTGCCATTGAAAAAATCAAAATTAAAGATTTTAGTGGTCAAGTTTCATTGAGTGATATGAATTCAGTGATGCCAACAAAATTATTGTCTGAGCACGATCAGGTATTGGTAGTGGCTAGATTAAGCCGTACAGGTGGCGCCATGAAGCAAGCTGATGATTTACAAGTAGTGAGCGACATAGTTAGCGTGCCAAGTAATCCTACGGTTAATTTAACATTAGATTAAGTTTATGAGTAAAACAATAGAGCTAGCACAAGCCTTAATTAGTGTTGATTCAGTCACCCCTAACGACAAGGGTTGCCAGGCTTTGATGATTGAACATTTAAAGAAGTCTGCATTTAATGCCACCGATTTAAAATTTGGTGAGGTGGATAACTTTTGGGCTGAGCACGGTTCTGGTTCTCCAGTATTTGTGTTTGCAGGGCATACCGATGTTGTACCTGTGGGCGATGAGTCAAAATGGGATTTAGATCCATTTTCAGCTGAAATAAAAGACGGCATGTTACATGGTCGTGGTGCAGCAGACATGAAGGGCTCATTGGCTGCTATGCTTGATGCTAGTGAACGATTTGTGGCAGACTATCCAAACCACAAAGGCACGATTGGTTATTTAATTACTTCGGACGAAGAGGGTCCGGCGATTGATGGCACGGTTAAGGTTTGTGAACATTTAAATGCTGTGGGGCAAAATGTTGATTATTGTTTGGTTGGTGAGCCATCGGCGACTAATACATTGGGTGATGTAATTAAAAATGGACGTCGAGGTTCTTTAAATGGCACACTAACTGTTATTGGCAAGCAAGGTCATATTGCTTATCCGCATTTGGCCAACAATCCAATTCATTTAGCGGTGCCAGCACTTGATGAGTTGCGCGCTGAAGTGTGGGACGAGGGCAATGAGTATTTTCCGGCCACCAGTTTTCAAATCTCTAATATTCATTCAGGTACTGGGGTGACTAATGTCATTCCTGGGGCAATTGAAATTGTTTTTAATTTTCGCTACTCAACGCAGTCGACTCATGAAGGTTTGCAACAGCGAGTGTGCGACATTCTGGACAAATATCAGTTTGACTATAAAATTGATTGGAATCATTCAGGTTATCCGTTTTTAACGCCAAAAGGTGAGTTGGTGAGTGGTTGTGTTGATGCAATTAAAAAAGTAACGGGTGTTGATACTGAGTTATCCACTTCAGGTGGCACCTCTGATGGGCGTTTCATTGCGCCAATGCTTGATGCGCAAGTGGTTGAGTTAGGCCCGTTAAACGCTACCATTCATCAAGTGAATGAATGTGTATCTGCCCAAGATCTAGATGATTTGAGCGACATCTATTATCATATTCTTAAAAATATCCTAACCTAAGATCATGCGTTTTGATGTGATCACTTTGTTCCCTGATATGTTTTCGGCCATTAAGGATGAAGGGGTGGTTGCGCGCGGTATTAAGAAATCTTTGTTAAGTATTCATACTTGGCAGCTGAGAGATTTTTCTGATAATAAATATCGCAATGTTGATGACAAGCCTTATGGTGGTGGTGCTGGCATGGTGATGCAAGTTAAACCCATTAGAAGTTGTATTAAAAAAATCAAACAACAGGCGCCTAGCACACGGGTTATTTATCTATCACCTCAAGGTAAAAAACTAACTCATCAGCTGGCGACAGAGCTCTCTAAATTTGAATCAATAACCTTGTTATGTGGGCGTTATGAAGGGGTGGATGAGCGCATTATTGAGCATGATGTGGATATGGAAGTATCCATTGGTGATTATGTAATTAGTGGCGGCGAATTAGCTGCTATGGTATTAATTGATAGTGTGAGTCGTCAATTGCCGGCAGTATTAGGCAATCAAGATTCCTTGAATGACTCCTTTGCCAATGAATTATTAGATTATCCACATTACACACGCCCTGAAGTGATTGATGATCAGCGAGTGCCAGAGGTTTTGTTAAGTGGTCATCAGGCCAACATTGATCAGTGGCGAGCACAACAGGCTTTAAAAAATACACAACTCAAACGCCAAGATTTAGTGAATAAATAGCCTTATAATTGCTTGTATTTGCTTTTTTTCATAAAAAAATCTATAATCATCGTTGTGATGTTACAACGGCGTAGCATTTAAAAACAAGCATTGCTGCTTACAAGTTGCCCATGATGGGTTTATTTCTATTTACAAACCAAGTGGTTTGTAACTTATACAGGAGAGAAGTATGAAATTTGTAACGGCAATTCTACGACCGCACAAATTAGACGATGTTAGAGAGGCACTTTCAGAAGTGGGCGTATCTGGCATTACCGTGACCGAAGTTAAAGGCTTTGGTCGTCAAAAAGGCCACACTGAGTTATATCGTGGGGCTGAATATCAGGTTGATTTTTTACCAAAAGTTAAATTAGAAGTAGCTATCTCAGCCACTCAATTAGAGTCAGTGATTGAAGCTATTAGCAGTGTTGCCAGTTCAGGAAAAGTGGGCGATGGCAAAATTTTTGTATCTAATTTAGAAAAAGTAGTTCGCATTCGTACCGGTGAGACGGATCAAGACGCACTTTAGGGAGTAAAAAATGAAAAAATTATTATTAAGTTTATTGGCTTTAATGCCAATGGGTGTGTTTGCCGAGGGTTTAGACGGTGCGAACACTTCGTGGATTTTAACCTCAACAGCATTGGTGTTATTTATGACTCTGCCAGGTTTAGCTTTGTTTTATGGTGGTTTGGTTCGCAGCAAAAATATCTTATCGGTATTAATGCAGTGTTTCTCCATTGCAGGTATTGTATCCATTTTATGGCTAATCGCAGGTTATTCAATTGCATTTGCTGATGGCAATGCTTATTTTGGTAGCTTATCTAAGTTTATGTTAGTGGGCGTTACAGAAGGCTCTTTAAGTGGTGATATTCCTGAGAGTTTATTTGCTTTGTTTCAAATGACGTTTGCCATTATTACCCCAGCGTTAATCGTGGGTGGTTTTGCTGAACGCATGAGATTTTCAGCTGTGTTGTTATTTAGTGCGATTTGGTTAATTGTGGTTTATGCACCAATTACTCACTGGGTATGGGGCGGTGGCTGGTTAGGCGAAATGGGCTTGCTTGACTTTGCTGGTGGTACGGTTGTTCATATAACCGCAGGTGTGGCAGCTTTAGTGGCGGCTATTGTTATTGGGCCGCGTAATGGATTTTTAAAAAAACCAATGCCACCACACAACATGACGATGACTATTACCGGTGCAGCCATGCTATGGGTTGGTTGGTTTGGCTTTAATGGTGGATCAGCATTAGCCGCTAATGGTGACGCGGCAATGGCGATGTTAGTAACGCATATTTCAGCTGCAGCTGGTGCAATCACTTGGATGTTTTACGAGTGGATCAAGTTTGGCAAGCCAACGGCATTAGGTGCAGTAACTGGCCTGATTGCTGGTTTGGGCACCATTACGCCAGCATCTGGTTTTGTTGGCCCTGCCGGAGGTTTGGTGATTGGTATTGTTGCCGGTATTGTTTGTTTTAATGCAGTGATTCTAATTAAACAAAAGTGGAAAATTGACGATTCATTAGATGTATTTCCGGTGCATGGTGTTGGTGGTATTATCGGTACATTAATGGCAGCAGTATTTGCATCAAACGAATTGGGAATTTTCTCTGGCCAAGGATTGGCAGAGGGGATGACCATTATGTCGCAGCTTGAGGTTCAAGCGATTGGCGTTGTTGCAACCTTTGTTTATACAGCGATCGCAACTTACGTCATTCTTAAAGTAGTTGATGTTATGGTTGGCTTAAGAGTGAGCGCTGAAGAAGAGCAACAAGGTCTAGATATCATTTCTCATGAGGAAAGAGGTTACGATTTATAATTAAAATCTAGACTAATTAAACCCGCTAATGACTTTGTTATTAGCGGGTTTTTTTATGCCTAAAAAACTGCATTCGTATATAATTCTAATTAATCATTTTTATTGTTTAGTGTTATGCGTATAAACCATCCTTTAACTGGCTCTATGGTGGCCTTAATCACGCCGATGTTTAAAGACGGATCGGTTGATTTTGCCTCGCTTGAAGCGTTGGTTGAGTTTCATATTGAGTCAGGCACTAAAGCAATTATCTCTATGGGAACAACGGGCGAGAGTGCTACGCTGAACCAGCAGGAGCACATTGAGGTAATGCGTAGAACGGTTGAATTTGCCAATGGCCGCATTTCCATTATTGCTGGCACTGGCGCCAATTCAACCTCTGAAGCGATTGAGTTAACACAAGCTGCCAAAGAAATCGGCGCAGATGCTTGTTTGTTGGTGACACCTTATTACAATAAGCCCACTCAAGAAGGCTTGTATCAGCATTACAAGTTGATTGCTGAGACGGTTGATATTGATCAGATTTTATATAATGTTCCGGGTAGAACAGCGGTAGATTTACTGCCAGAAACCATTGTTAGATTATCTGAAGTTTCTAATATCATTGGTGTGAAAGATGCCACTGGTGACTTAAGCGTGGCACAAATATTAATTGATACTTGCCCAGAAGACTTCTTACTATATAGTGGTGACGATGCAACAGCGATTGAGTTTATTTTAATGGGTGGTCATGGTGGCATTTCGGTTAGCGCTAATGTTGCACCTAAAGAATTGTCGCAAGCTTATCAAGCGGCATTTGACAGTAACAAAGCATTAGCAGAAGAGTTGGATGCACCGTTGAGAGGATTGCATCAAAATTTA
>NZ_JAQRMS010000053.1 GCF_028599055.1 Candidatus Thioglobus sp. | reverse complement strand
TGATTTGCTGCATACATTGCACTCATGGCAATGGTCTCATCAACATCAGTAAACGTCTCATTTAAACGGTGATGTGACACTTTAGCAATTGGGTTTTTCTCAGCTTCAACGCACACTTCAGCCATCGTTGCCACCGCATTACTTGGGTAAGCACCCGCTGCCGTTTCTGCTGAAAGCATGACTGCGTCAGTACCATCAAGCACTGCATTAGCCACATCAAATACTTCAGCACGAGTTGGAATCGGGTTTTCAATCATTGATTCTAGCATTTGTGTTGCGGTAACCACAATGCGATCGTTAGAGCGAGCCAGCTTAATCAAGCGTTTTTGCTGGGCAGGCAGTTGCGCGTCGCCAATTTCCACACCCAAATCACCACGAGCCACCATAATGCCGGCTGATTCATTAATGATGTCCAAAATGGTTGCTTCTTTAAGCGACTCTGCGCGTTCAATTTTAGAAATAACACCTGCATGGCTGCCTGCTTCTGCCAATAACGTTTTTGTTTCGCGTACATCGTCACCATTAATTGGGAACGATAATGCCACATAATCAGCTTTGGCTTTAGCAGCAGTAAAGATGTCTTTTTTATCTTTTTCAGTTAGTGCGTTGGCCGATAAACCACCGCCACGCAAGTTAATGCCTTTTTTGTCAGAAAGAATGCCGCCTTGTTGAACAATAGTATTAATCTTATTACCTTCAACATTGCTTACTTCAAGTACAATTTTGCCATCATCAAGAATTAAGATATTGCCTGGCTTTACTTCTTGAGGTAGTGTTTTATAGGCAATGCCAACTGATTCTTGATCGCCTAATAAGTTGTCTTTGTCTGCGTCTAGCGCAAAATGATCACCATTATTTAGCTCAATTTTCATGCCGTCTTTAAAAGAGGCAATGCGAATTTTTGGACCCTGAAGATCCATCAACACACCCACATAAGTACTGTTAGCTTGAGCCCACTCTCGAACCGCTTTAACTCGGCCTAAATGTTCTTCTTCAGAACCGTGAGAAAAGTTAATACGAACAACATTAACGCCCGCCTCAAGAATGCTTTCTAAAACCCCAGGTCTATCTGTGCTAGGGCCCAAGGTAGCTAAGATTTTAGTTCTTCTAGTCAAGTGTTACTCCGCTGCTCTTTGTTCTAGGATTTCTACTGCAGGTAATTTTTTACCTTCTAAAAATTCTAAGAATGCACCGCCACCCGTTGAAATGTAGCTTATTTTATCTTCAATACCGTACTTATCAACCGCTGCTAGTGTGTCGCCACCACCAGCAATTGAGAATGCATCAGACTCTGCAATAGCCATGCCTAATGTTTTTGTGCCACCTGCAAATTGGTCGAATTCAAATACGCCAACTGGACCGTTCCAAACAATCGTACCTGCATTTTTCATAATCTCAGCCAATTGTGCTGCAGAATCAGGACCTACATCAAAAATCATGTCGTCATCAGATACATCACTCGATGCTTTAGTCGTTGCCTCAGCAGTTTCTGAAAATTCCTTGCCACAAACTACATCTGTTGGCACTGGAATTTCACAGTCTTCCATTAATTTTTTAGCTGTTGGGATTAAATCATCTTCACATAGCGATTTACCAACATTATGACCTTGTGCTGCAATGAATGTATTCGCAATACCACCACCCACAACTAATTGATCAACAATCTTAGATAAAGACTCTAATACCGTTAACTTTGTTGACACTTTAGAACCACCAACAATTGCGACCATTGGGCGCTTAGGATTATCTAATGCTTTGCCTAATGCCTCAAGCTCGCCTGATAACAACGGGCCAGAACACGCAACCGGTGCGTATTTAGCAACACCGTGCGTTGACGCTTGTGCACGATGCGCCGTACCGAAAGCATCCATCGCAAAGATGTCACACATCGCAGCCATCTGCTTAGACAATGCATCGTCGTTAGCCATTTCACCGTTATTAAAACGAACGTTCTCACATAAAACCACTTCACCGTCAGCCATCTCAACACCATTCAACCAATCTTTTTCTAAGCGCACCGTAACGCCTAAAATTTCAGTTAGACGATCAGCAACTGGCTGTAATGTAAACTCGTCACTGTACTCGCCCTCTGTTGGACGACCACGGTGCGACATCAACATAACCTTCGCACCTTGAGCCATCGCTAATTTAATCGTTGGCACTGATGCTTGAATACGCTTATCGCTCGTCACCACGCCGTCTTTAATTGGCACGTTTAAATCTTGACGAATTAAAACTCTTTTTGATGCTAAATCTAAATCTGTTAAATTGATAACTGACATTTTTTCTCCTACTTAATTACGTAATTGACTGATCAACAATGTTAATCAGTGCTTGCTCTACTGGATCTATTATCGCCGAAAGGTCATCAGCGTTCGACAGTTGAGCAATATGTTTAGAAGGAAGCGCCATACCAACTTTGGTGGCACCTCCTTGAGTATATACCGAAACACGACATGGCAACACAGTTGCTAAATTCATGTCTTTTTCTAGGATATTTTTTGCAACCACTGGGTTGCAAATTTCAAACACATGACAAGCTTCGGTCAATTCTTGGCCCTTTCCAGCAAGTGTTTGTTTAATATCGTAAGAATGCAAAATTCCAAACTTATTGTTTGGAACCGCTTCTTTTAATTTTTCAATGACTTCATCAACGCTTAGCTGAGAGTCCTTGATATATAAGTCTGGCATATTCAAACACGGCCCGCAATGCGAGCCGTAGTTATTATATTAAGCGATGTGCTTAACTAAACGAAGCATGTTACAAGTGTAACCATACTCGTTGTCGTACCAAGATACAACCTTAACAAACGTGTCGTCAAGTGCAATACCTGCGCCAGCATCAAAGATTGATGATTGACTAATACCACGGAAGTCTGAAGACACAACCGACTCTTCAGTGTAACCCAATGTACCTGCCATTGAACCTTCTGAAGCTTCTTTCATTGCTGCACAAATTTCTTCGTATGTTGCAGGCTTATCAAGCTCACAAGTTAAGTCAACCACTGAAACGTCAACTGAAGGAATACGGAAAGCCATACCTGTTAATTTACCGTTAAGCTCTGGTAATACAACGCCTACTGCCTTAGCAGCACCTGTTGATGAAGGAATGATGTTTTCAAATACCGCACGTCCACCTCTCCAGTCTTTCATTGAAGGACCGTCAACTGTTTTCTGTGTTGCAGTAGATGCGTGAACCGTCGTCATTAAACCACGCTTTAAGCCCCACTTATCATTAATTACTTTAGCAATTGGCGCTAGACAGTTAGTTGTACATGATGCAGCAGAAACGATTGCTTGGCCTGCGTACTCGGTGTGGTTTACACCGTATACAAACATTGGTGTGCCGTCTTTAGAAGGTGCTGATTGAACAACTTTCTTAGCACCTGCATCGATGTGCGCTTGACAAGACTCTTCAGTTAAGAAGAAACCTGTACAATCGATAACGATTTCAGCACCAATTTCGTCCCACTTAAGGTCAGCAGGGTTGCGCTCAGCTGATAAACGTACTTTCTTACCATCAATGATAAAGTTGTCGCCTTCAACTGCTACTTCACCATCAAAACGGCCTTGTGCTGTATCGTACTTAAGCATGTATGCTAAGTAATCATTTTCTAATAAGTCGTTAATACCAACTACTTCTAATTCAGGGAAGTCCTTTTTAATTGCACGAAATGCCATGCGACCAATACGACCAAAACCATTAATACCTACTTTAATTGTCATTTTTTACTCCTTTACTTTTATTATTTTTATTCCTTTATGGAATAAATATCTTTAAATCCCGCCAAATTATGACCAATTTGGTGGGTTAATTTTTATTTAGCCTAATACTTTTTTTGCAGTTGCAACAACATTGTCCACCGTAAAGCCAAATTCTTTAAACAATTCACCCGCTGGTGCAGACTCACCGAATGTTGTCATGCATACTAAGCCACCATCTAAACCAACGTACTTGTACCATGCATCACCAACACCCGCTTCAATTGCAACACGCTTAGTGCCTGGTGTTAATACTGAATCTTTATATGCTTGATCTTGCTCATCAAACGCATCTGTACATGGCATAGAAACCACACGTACGTTTGCATCCATTGCCTCTGCAGCTTCTACCGCTAAGCCAACTTCAGAACCTGTTGCAATAAAGATGATGTCAGCATCGCCGTCACAATCTTTAAGTACGTAACCACCTTTTTCAATGTTAGCTACTTGCTCTGCAGTTCTAGCCATTGGCGTTAATGCTTGACGCGAGAATACTAATGCAGTTGGCGCTTCACCACGTAACATAGCCATCTTCCAAGATACTGCAGATTCGATTGCATCACAACCTCTCCAAGTTTGGAAGTTAGGGATCATACGCATCGTTGCTAATTGCTCAACCGGCTGATGCGTAGGACCGTCTTCACCCAGACCAATAGAGTCATGCGTGTAAACATAAATTGTGCCAATCTTCATTAGGGCAGACATACGTAGTGCATTACGCATGAATTCCATAAACATGAAGAAAGTTGCGCCGTATACTTTAAAGCCGCCATGTAGAACCATACCGTTCATCATGTGTGCCATACCGAATTCACGAACACCCCATGAGATGTAGTTACCGTTAGCGTTATCAGCATTAACCTTAACTGTACCTGACCAGTTAGTTAGGTTAGAACCAGTTAAGTCAGCTGAACCACCAAACATTTCTGGTAATAATGGACCCATTGCCTCAATAGCTTTTTGTGACGCTTGACGAGAAGCAATATTTGGCATCTCATCTTGAGTCTTAGCAATAAACTTATCCATTTCCATTTCAAAGTTAGCTGGTAGTGTGCCCGCCATACGACGTTCAAATTCTGAAGCTTCTTCAGGGAATTCAGCCTTGTACGCTGCAAATGCATCGTTCCAAGCGCCTTCATCTGCTGCACCTTGCGCCTTATGATCCCAACCTTCGTAGATGTCCGCAGGGATTTCAAATGGCGCTGAAGTCCAGCCTAATTCTTTACGCGTTGCTGCGATTTCTTCGTCACCTAATGGCGCACCGTGACAATCGTGTGTGCCACATAAATTTGGTGAACCAAAGCCAATAACTGTCTTACAACAGATTAAAGATGGCTTGTCTGTCACGGCTTTAGCTTCTGTGATTGCCTTGCTGATTGCATCTGCATCATGGCCATCAACTGCAACCACGTGCCAATCGTATGAATTAAAACGTCCTGGAACGCCTTTTTCCATCCACTCACCAATGTGACCGTCAATCGAAATATCGTTATCGTCCCAGAATGCAATTAACTTACCCAAGCCTAATGTGCCAGCCATTGCACACGCTTCGTGTGACAAGCCTTCCATTAAACAACCATCACCCATAAATACGTAAGTATTGTGATCAACGATCGTGTGGCCTGGCTTGTTAAACTGTGCAGCCATAGTGCGCTCAGCAATTGCCATACCAACAGCATTAGTAACACCCTGGCCTAATGGGCCAGTTGTCGTTTCAATACCTTCAGCGTAACCATACTCAGGATGGCCTGCAGTTTTAGCGTGCAATTGACGGAAATCTTTAATGTCGTCCATGCTTAAGTCAAAACCAGACAAATGCAATAATGAGTACATCAACATTGAACCATGACCGTTTGATAAAACAAAACGATCGCGGTCAGCCCACTTAGAGCTAGTAGGGTTGTACTTCATGTGGTCGTTCCAAAGAACTTCAGCAATATCTGCCATACCCATTGGTGCACCTGGGTGGCCTGAATTTGCTTTTTGAACGGCGTCCATACTTAGGGCGCGAATTGCGTTTGCTAGATCTCTGCGTGATGGCATACTAAATTTCCTTAAATGCAAAAGAAAATAATTATACGCAAAAACTAACGAACTATCAAGGTGGCTTTAACCAGTTGTTTTTAAAGGTAAAAAGTAGTATTAAGACTTACCCGTTGTTAAATACAGCTCAACGCGCTCAATATTTTCTGGTGTGCCACTCAGCACCAAATGATCATCAATCCTTAGTCGAGTCTCGTTTGATGGGTTGTTGCCACGAATACTACCGCGCTTAATCGCTTCGACCTGAATATCAAACTGTTCTAACCCAAGTGAACCAATGGTTTTATGTGTGGCAAACGTATCTTGAGTTAAGATCACCGTATGGAAAACACCGGTCATTACTTGATGTTCTTCCATTGGATTATCATCTTCACCTGGATAAAAATTCTCCAACAAACGATAACGATTTTTACGAATTTCCCGCACCTCTTTAAGAATTTTCCTAGGCGGATCGCCAATCATCAACATTAAGTGAGAGGCTAACATAATACTTGATTCAAACGTATCGGGAATTACTTCGCTCGCACCTGCTTCAAGCAATTCATTAACATGTGCGTCATCTGGCGTTCGCACCAGAATTGGCACCTGCTGGTTCATTTGACGGATGGTTTTTAAGATTTTAATCGAAGCATGAAAATCACTAAAAGTCACAATCACAATACGCGCCTTGTCTAAACAAGCTGCTTTTAAAATCGTCTCTTTTGCCGCATCACCGTAATAGACATTCTCACCCGCATCATGCGCTTCTTGAACGCGCTTAATATCCATATCAAGCGCAATAAATAATTTATTAGCCTTGGATAAAAAGCGGCTAACAGTTTGTCCAACACGGCCAAAGCCACACAAAATAACATGCTGATCGAGACGCACACTATCATCAATAATGATTTTCTCAATATTCTGATGATTGCTTAAATAAGAGCCTTTATGCCATGTTTTGGCAATCACACCGTTAAATTTAATCAAAAATGGCGCAACAGACATACTCAATACCGCCGAGGTTAATAAGATATTGCCTATTTCAATAGGTAATAATTTATAAGTAAATGCCAGTGTTAACAGCACCAAACCGAACTCACCTACTTGGGACAACGATAACGCCAATCGCAAGGCCACGCCACCTTGCTTTTGAAACAATCTGGCCACCCCATACAAAACCAAACCTTTTAACAAAATAATACCTAGGGTAATGGCGATAATTAACCAGAAATGCTGTTGTAACAAGGTTAGGGAAATCATCATGCCCACGGTAACAAAAAACAGGCCTAATAAAATATCTTGAAACGGACGAATGTCGGATTCAATCTGATGTCTGTATTCTGTTTCACTAAGCATCATGCCTGCTAAAAATGCGCCCAATGTCATTGATAAGCCCATTTGCTCAGTAAACGCAGCAGCACCTAATGCCACCGTTAAAACCGTCAAGGTAAATAGCTCTTGTGATTTGGCCGAAGCCACTTCGTGAAACAACGGTTTAAGCAAATATTTACCGATCATGTGCATGACAACCACCACCAGCATTCCTTTTAAGAAGGCCACACTCAACGCCAAACCAAGGCTGTTATCGCCCACACTAGTCAGCGCCAAAGTTGGGATCAAAATCAACAGCGGAATGGCAATAATATCTTGAAAGATAAGCACACCCAATGCAGAGCGTCCATGGCGAGAATGAATCTCAGATTGCTCAGTCAGCTGCTTAATAACAATCGCCGTAGAAGACAAAGCAAATGCACTGGCAATAATAATATTAGTATTGGTATCCAGTCCTGCGAAATAACCAATAGCGTAAACCAATAATCCGGTCACAAACACCTGAACCGTACCCAGTCCAAATACTTGTCGACGCATGGAAATCATTTGCGCAAGTGAGAATTCTAGTCCAATAGCAAACAACAAAAAGACAATGCCAAACTCGGCCAATATTTCGATATTTTCTTCTTTGTCAATCCAGCCGAATCCATTAGGACCAACAATAATACCCACAATGATGTAACCCAAAATTGGTGGAAAGTGCAGTCTTCTTGAAAGCGACACAATTGCTACCGCAATGGCTAACAACAAAACAATGTGGATCAATAAGTGTTCGTTCATACTATTTAAGAGGGGACGGTACCCTTTTTTGGCCTTCCAATTTGTTTAAAGGACAAATCCCTGCCAATAGATTTGCTAAGTTTATCAATAAAATTCTTTCCTCCACAAGGCAATCCTTTGTTTACATTCCGCCTAATAATATTAACACTGTCATCATCAACGCACTCTTGTAAATAATCCAAATATGTAGATTGCTCAACGCCAATATCGTAGGCGGTAATCATATCATCATACACAAGACCGCAATGATGCGCAGCACTGGAATATTTATAATCAATTGCTTGTTTAACCATTTTTGCCCTAACTGGGTTGTTTTCAACATAGCGAAATGTATGATAAGTATAACGCTCATCAAGTGCTGAAGAAAAATATCGCCCTTGCCATAAGTGACCATTCCAACTATTTTTCTTATTAATATATTGTGCATAACGCATATGTAGGGGCTTTAATACTTTTTGCAGCCCATCTTCAGTCGCGGGCAACAAGATCAAATGAATATGATTTGTCATTAAACAATACGCTAACACCTTAACATCATGAGCCACGCTGTATTGAAGCAATAATTTTAGATAATATTCCTTATCCTCATCAGAAAAAAATACATCAGCCTGACGATTTCCACGTTGAGTAACGTGATGTGGGATATTAGAAAATACGTTTCTGGCTTGTCTAGGCATGCCATAAGTATAACTTACTTTAAAATAAAAGGGTACCGTCCCCTTTTACCACACGTTGAGTAACGTGATGTGGGATATTAGAAAATACGTTTCTGGCTTGTCTAGGCATGCCATAAGTATAACTTACTTTAAAATAAAAGGGTACCGTCCCCTTTTACCGATTTAGAGGTGTGTA
>NZ_JAQRMS010000052.1 GCF_028599055.1 Candidatus Thioglobus sp. | reverse complement strand
TATTAAAATCCGTCATTTTCATTTTTTTCGAATTTTTTGTTTTATAATTGCTTTATTGGTTTAGGGGGTCTGATGAAAATACTTTCGTTAATATTGCTTTTGTTTGCTGATTTGTCTTTTGCGCAAACACAGCCTGATTATGCCAAAGAGGCGCGCTGGGCTGAGCAGGTGGAAGACGGCATCATGGATGGTGACGTTGTTTGGTTGAGCGCTAACAGTCATGATTTTATGGCCATATACACACCAAGTGAGTCTGATACTAAACAGACAGCTGTGATTGTTCATGGATTAGGTGTTCATCCGGATTGGCCGCAGGTTGTCCAGCCGTTGCGCGTAGCATTAACGGAACGTGGCTTTAATACGCTATCAATTCAAATGCCGGTTTTGGATAATGATCATGATTCTCTTGCTTATATGGCATTATTGAATTACTCCGATGCTCGTATTGCATCTGCACTCGAGTATCTTCAAACTGAAAACCTTAATGCTAATGTTTTAATTGCGCACAGCTTGGGCAGTGTTATGTCGACGCATTTTTTGGCTAATAATGCCAATTCAGTTGAGCGCTTTATTGGTATTGGCATGCCTGACAAAACCGTTAATTTTTTGAAAAAAATCAATTTACCGGTGCTTGATTTGTATGGCGAAAAAGACATTCAGTCGGTGATGCATAGTGCGCTAGATCGTTCCAATACCACTAATAAACAATACACTCAGCGCATGGTTAATGCAGATCATTTTTTTAATGAAAAAGACGTGCTGCTCGTGGATGAGGTAAGTCATTGGCTGAAATAGCGCTGTTATTACTACTAGGCGTATTTTCCGGCTTTATTGCTGGCTTATTGGGTGTAGGTGGCGGGTTAATTATAGTGCCAGCGCTATTATATTTGTTGAGTGGTAGTGTAGAACAAATAGTGTTAATGCATACTGCTGTCGCAACGGCGCTAGCGGTTATTGTATTTACTTCAATTTCAAGTGTTCGAGCTCACCATAGTCGCAGTGCAATCCATTGGCATAATTTTAAAAAACTCACCCCTGCGATTCTACTTGGTGCTTTTAGTGGTGCGCTACTCACCAAAGTCATGAGCTTTGACTTTATGCGAATTTTCTTTGCCTTATTTGAATTTAGTGTTGCTGCGATTATGTATTTTGGACTTAGTAGTTCTGCACATGCCGATAACCTAGGCAAGTGGGTGTGGCGTATTACTGGCTACATTATTGGCTTGGTATCGGCCATCGTTGGCATTGGTGGCGGTACCATGACCACGCCATTTTTAACCTACAATAATGTTGATATTAAAAATGCAATCGCCACTTCAGCAGCGGTAGGCATGCCAATCGCCATTGCTGGTGCACTGGGTTTTATCGTGGCAGGCTGGAATGCACAGGGTGTTACTAATGGCTTGGGATTTATCCATAGTGAAGCATTTATTAGTATTGTGTTGATGAGTGTCTTGTTTGCGCCACTTGGTGCGCGAGTCGCACACAGTGTGGATGGCAAAAAACTCAAAAAATTCTTTGCGATATTCTTAGCTTTATTAGGTTTAACCGTTATCACTTTTTAGTATTATAGGCAAGGCCTATAATACTAATCATTCTTGCCAAGGGGGTAGAAGATTGTGCTCTACTGCTAAATGATCTAGAATTCTAGCTACGACAAAATTAACCAAATCTTGAATAGAGGTTGGTTGCTGATAAAACGCTGGGTTGGCGTCCATAATAACCACACCAAGGCGAGATAGTTTAAGCATGTTCTCGAGATGAATGGCTGAATAAGGGGTTTCTCTAGGTACTAGAATCAATTTCTTTTGCTCTTTAATCACCACATCAGCAGCGCGATGCATCAAATTATCACCATGGCCATTGGCAATGGCCGAAAGTGTGCTCATGGTGCAGGGGCACACCACCATTGCCCTGGGTGGGTTAGAGCCAGAGGCAACAGGTGCTGTCCATTGATTTTTAGAAAAAACCTCAATTTGACCAACCTTAGCGCCCAAGTAGTTGGTCAGGTTCTTTTCAACAAGCTGAGTGTCTGCGCCTAAATTCAGATCAGTCTCCATGGCGATAACAGTATTGGCCGCTTGAGAGATCATGACGTAGATTTTATCTTGTGTTTTAATCAGCTCCTTGAGCAATGTTAAGGCGTACGGCATGCCTGAAGCGCCAGTTAGGGCGATAGCAATGGGTTTCATTAGACTGCTCCTGAATTTAGTTGTGCGATGATTTTAGTAAATATATCGTCAAAGCTACCATTTGACATAACCACTAGGTGGCCTTGTTCAATCTGGGTAAGTTGAGCTAGTATATCATCCACTGAATTAAACAAACTTGAGCAGTCAAACAAAGCAGTGATATCCCAGTTGCTATTGTCTGGTTTTAAGATAAGTGTTTGGTCAGCTTCTTGTAGTGCGTTGACCAAGCTTTGCTGGTGAACGCCAGATTTCATGGTGTTGGATCTAAGCTCCAAAATGGCGATAATTTTCTCATCACCTACTTTGGCGCGCAGGCCTTGCAATGTGGTGCGAATGGCTGTTGGATGATGGGCGAAGTCATCATATAGCGTGATGTTATTTGCCTGATGTTTAATCTCTAAACGACGCTTTACGCCTTTGAATTTTTCTAGTGCTTCACACGCAATATTAAACGTCACGCCGGCGTGGTGCGCTGCATAAATCGCATGGATGCCATTTTGCATGTTGTGCTCACCAAGCAAGTGCCAATCAACCGTTGCACCTTCAACACTAAAGCTTGTGCCTGTTTTGGTGGCGGTTAGTTGCTGAGCAGGCAAGGCCTGCTCAGACGACCATAACCCTTGATTGAGTACCTCGTTAATTGTTTGGGTGTTATCTGGATGGATGATTAGCCCTTCTTTTGGTACGGTTCGAATTAAATGATGGAATTGTTTTTGAATGTCTTTGATGGAATCAAAAATGTCAGCATGATCAAATTCAAGGTTGTTAATCACCAGTGTTCTTGGATGGTAATGAACAAATTTTGAGCGCTTGTCAAAAAAGGCGGTGTCATATTCATCTGCCTCAATCACGAAAAAATTTGAATCTGTCAAGCGTGATGACACGCCAAAATCATCTACCACGCCACCAATTAAAAAACTAGGATTGTATCCTGCATAGTCTAGGATCCAGGCGAGCATGCTGGCTGTCGTTGTTTTTCCATGAGTGCCGGATACGGCTAGCACCCATTTATTACGCAGTACATTTTCACTCAGCCATTGAGCACCTGAGGTATAGGTGAATTGTTTGCTAAGAATCTCTTCAACACAGTCGTTACCACGCGATAGGGCATTGCCAATAATGAAGACATCAGCTTGCGGCATATCCGCCACGTTATAGCCGTGAGTGTAGTTAATGTTTTGCTCATCGAGCTGAGTGCTCATTGGTGGATACACGCCTTGATCTTGGCCGGTGACGGTGTGACCGAGTTGTTTGGCGATTAGTGCCAGTGAACCCATGAAAGTGCCAGCAATACCAAGAATATGAATATGCATTACAATTCCTTAAAATCTAATGAGGCAGAGTTGATGCAGTAACGCTGCCCGGTTGGTGCAGGGCCATCCGTAAACACATGGCCAAGATGGGCGTCGCAGTTTTTACAACGAACCTCTACACGGGTCATGCCGTGAGTATTGTCTTTAATCAACGACACGCTATTGGCATTGGCAATGTCATAAAAACTAGGCCAGCCAGTGCCAGAGTCAAATTTGGTAGTTGATGAAAACAGCACTTGATTACAACAGATGCACACGTAATGACCAGTCTGATGATGATCAACAAATCTGCCAGTAAATGGCGATTCTGTGCCACACTCTTGTGTCACTCGATACTGTTCGGGCGTTAAATTATCTAAATCCATTAGGGTATTATATTTGTATTTAGTCAACATTTGAGATAATGAAAATTTATTTAGTGGGTGGTGCAGTGCGTGATCGCTTATTAGGGCTTGCTGATGAAAACACCGAAAGAGATTGGGTGGTGGTTGGTTCGTCACCTGATGAAATGTTGGATTTAGGCTATCGTCAAGTAGGTAAAGAATTTCCCGTTTTTTTGCATCCAGGCACGCAAGAAGAATATGCGCTGGCCAGACTCGAGCGCAAAGTTGGCAAAGGCTACAAAGGTTTTGAATTTGACACCTCTAAAGCAGTTACACTGGAACAAGATCTATCGCGTCGTGATTTAACCATTAATGCCATGGCTGAAAAAGATGGCGAATTAATCGACCCATTTAATGGTCAGGATGATTTAAATAATGGCTTGTTAAGGCATGTGTCTGATGCCTTTAGTGAAGATCCAGTACGTGTGCTGCGTGTGGCTCGTTTTGCCGCTCGCTTTAAACCATTTGGCTTTAAAGTGGCACATACGACGCATCGCTTAATGAAGGACATGGTTGCATCAGGCGAAGTGGATGCACTCACCCCTGAGCGCGTTTTTAAAGAGTTGGCAAAGTCACTCTCTTATAAAACACCCTCGGCCTTTTTCAAGGTGTTAGCTGCCTGTGGCGCCTATGAGCGCATCTTCTCATCATTGAGTGTTGACCAACCTACTAAGCATGTTAATCAGTTTGATTTTTTAGACCATGTCGATACTGACCAACCGCATCTTAAATTTTGTCTTTGGCTGGTTGCTGAAAATTTAGATAACATTATTCAAGTTTGTCAGCAGCTTAAAGTGCCCAAACAATATGAGCAATTAGCCAAATTGAGTGCGCAATTTTATCAATTTGTACAAGCATTTGAACAGCAAACAGTTGAGGCGATCAATGATTTTTTTATCAAGACCGACGCACTCAGGCGTCAAGATAGATTTGAAGAATTGCTGCAAGTTTTTCAATTGTTGGCTGTTGATATTAATCCAATTGCAGCGCTTAAAAAACAATTGGCATCGATAGATATTGCCTCATTGGATAAAGCTAATATTGCACAAGCGATCGCTCAAGAGAGGAAATCTATTATTGCTTTATTTTTGCACGCGACAGAGTAAATCAAACTCGCAATAATCACACGCTATTTTGTTGGGCGCTACCTGAGCTTGACCTGATTGAAAATCTTGACTGGCTTGATTAAGTTGATTTTTCCAGGTGGCTAATTGATCATCCCAATCTTGGCACTTGCCTTTGCGAGTAGATTGTTTAGGCAGTGAATCTGGATCTTTTGACAATCCTTTAAAGCTTGCGCCATTTGAAGTCAATTCAATAAACGCCGCACCTTGGGTATTGTTGGTAATACTGTAAATAGGAAGCTGTGGTTCGCCAATTTGTGCGCCGCACCATTTGGCCGTGGAGGTAGCGCCAGTTTTATAATCAAACACAATTTGGTCGCCATTGTTCATTTCATCCAGTCGATCTAATCGTGTGTTAAAGTTAAGTCCGGCAATATCTACGCTCACGCTACGCTCAGTAGCTAGTACACGGAAATCTTCCCTAAGCTTGTCAGTTTCAATAAATTTAGCTAATAATTGCTCTACCCGGGCTTTCTCAATGATTTTAAAGCCAGATTCTGCGTGACGTTTAAGCGCTGCATAAACTTTGCGACTAATCAGTGAGTTAAGCTCAGATGAACTAAGCGCTAGTAAAGCCTCTTTGGTGTTTATTTCTTCATAAATATACTGCAGTGCATTATGAATAACATTACCTTGTTCACGTCGATCTAGGCCAATATGTGGCTCATCAACTGACTCGATATTTAGTCGATGTGCAAACCCTTTGAAGGCACACGCCATTTGGTCTTTTAAAAGTGAAACGCCAGATTTGATGTGCTTATCTAAAAACTCTGGTGCACTGTGGTTATCAACAGACTCAAGGTTGATCGCCTCTACGTTGAACGGCTCTTGTGGCTTGTGCTTATAAAAATCATTTAACAAAGGAGAGGGTAGCTGCTCTGATTCGTCGTGTGATTTTGCATAAGAAAAAATGACGTGGTCAGATAATGCACACAAGTTGGCAAATGTATTCTGCGCATCTGTTTGGATTAATTCATAGCTGCTATGAGGAATTTGATATTCAGCGGCTATTGCACCACTAATAAATCGTGGCGAATTAAGTTTAGCCGGTAAAAATCCTTGTGTCATACCCATCACCCAGGCTTTGTCAAAACGCAACCCTTCAGCTTCCAAGGAGCCAATAATTTGAATATTGGATTGACTAGACTGCGCCTGAAAGATAACTTGACTGGTTATTTCCTTGAGTATCTGTAGTGCTATAACGGTGCTACACGGTTCTTGATGTATTGATAATTGATTCAGTATTAGTGAACTATCTAAGTATTTTTGCAACAATTGATACTCGCCACTGCTTAAGTTTCGATCGGTGGCAAATCCCCAATGCTCAAGCGTTGCATTAAAACTTGTTAAATGTTGATCCAGGGTTTGTGTGTTAGTTTGATGCGTTATTTGGCTGAGTATTTCTGACAATATTGGACACTGTGTTAGTGCATCTTCTAGCCGCTCTAAAGAGAAATATTCAAGCGCTAAGGCGCTAGTTTGGTTGGCTAATAAGTGTCTGGCACTACGTTCTGACTGATAACCTTTGACATACACGCTGCTAACCACTTGAGTAAATAAAGATGATTCAATGCGATCCTTTTTAAGCTGCTCAGATAGAGTGAGTAGGTTGAGCAAATCTTGGATTAATGCATACTGAGACAAGGGTAAACCTAATGACATATTGTAGGATTTTTGCCCTGTTTCAGTAAGCAGGTCATCAAAAACTTGATCAAAGATTGAGGTTAACTGATGTTGTAATTCACTTAATTGTGGGCAAACAATGGCAATAGATTTGTGCGGATTATCCTGTTGCTGCTGCTTGGCCCAGTTGGCAGCTGAGATAATCTCATCTAAGGTATTGTTAAAACAATACTGTTCGGTTGATTGCGTTTGTTGTAGCTGAAGTGTTTGGTAGTTGAGCGCTTTAAAAACCTTATCTTGCAAGGGTGTGAGTGTTTTAAAGCCGTAAACAAAAAGAGATTGTGTTAATTTGTCATCAGTCAATATTAAGCTGGCCAAATCGTTCGTATCGATTACATTTAGTGTTTTTTTATATTGCTGATAATGCGATATCCATTGAGCGAACACCTCACTGGCTTGAATTTTTGATTGTGCTAATAGGCTTAATGGGATTTGGTGATTGGTGCAATAATCATAATTTTTAACCACCTCATTGATGAGCTGCGGGTGGCTAGACTGGCCACAAACTTTAAGTGATGATTCAATTAAGTGTCGTTGCTCTATCGCATTAATTAACCGACTTTGGTTGTGTAACTGGCGAGTTTTCCAATAATGGTTAAGATACTGAATCCAGGAAAATATTTTAGGTAATTGGGTGTTTGGTTGTTGTTGAGTGAAGCTTTGTTTAAAGGCTAGCACCTGGCGATTGTTAGCAACAACAATTGTGTCAGTTGCTAGAAGATGGCCTAGATCAACATTTAAGTGCATTTACTCTATATAGCCAAAAAAAGTATCAAGACGTGACCATAAGGTATCCAGGCCTTGTCGCTTTAGGCTAGAAAATAACTGTACATCAACATAAGGATGGTTTTTAATTTCTTTTTTAACCAGTTGATAAGCATTGGCAGCAGCGCCTTTTTTGAGTTTATCGGCTTTAGTCAGGAGAATCTGCGTCGGAAGATTGATGCTGACACACCAATCTAGCATCATTTTGTCAAAAGGTTTGAGTGGGTGGCGTACATCCATCACCAAAACCGCGCCGCGCAAACAATCACGTTTTTCAAAGTATTCACTCATGTCTTGATGCCATTGTTTTTTAACGTGTTCAGGCACCTTGGCATAACCATAGCCTGGCAGGTCAACCAAACGCCTGTCTTTGTCCAACTCAAAGAAAACTAAATGCTGTGTGCGCCCCGGTGTACGTGATACCTTGGCAAGTTTGTTTTGCATGGTAAGTGTATTAATCGAGCTAGATTTACCCGCATTGGATCTGCCAGCAAAGATAACTTCGAAGCCTTCATCTGTAGGTGCGCCTTTGATTGACGGGCAAGAAAGTAAGAATTTGGCTTGATGGTAGTGTTTGCGCATTGAAAAACTATGTATAATCAAAAATTAGTGGTGTTTGAACTATATACCATTTTATATTATTACAAAACAAGGAGAGAGTAATGAAGAAGGTTTTATTAGTAGCTGCAGCTACATTAGCAATGGGTTCTGTTCAAGCAAACCCATATGATGCACTGGGTTGTTCTGCTTGTCACGGTGTGGGTGGTAAATCAGCTATTCCAACATACCCATCATTGGCAAAATCAGCGCGTCCAGATCTTGACGTAGTTAAAGCACTTAAAGATTTCCAATCTGGTGCACGTAAAGACCCTACAATGAGTGCTATGGCGCCATTAGCAGCAGGTCAAGAGCAAGCGATTGCTGACTACTTAGCAGGTCAATAGATTACTTGCGCCACGTGGCGCATTTCATCATTTGAATAAGCCGATATTAGCGTATAATATCGGCTTATTTTTTTGCAAAAAAGGACACACATGAACAAACTAGCATTTATTTTTAGCGCTGCATTGGCTTTTATTTCAGTTAATACGTTCGCTGCAGGCGATGCAGCCAAGGGTAAGGCCAAGTCTGCAACTTGTACAGCATGTCATGGTGTTAATGGTAATTCAATGGTGCCAAATTTTCCTAAAATTGCTGGCCAGGGTGAGGGTTATACTTTTAAGCAATTAACTGATTTTAAATCAGGTGATCGTAAAGATAGCTTAATGGCGGGTATTGTTGCAGCTTTATCAGCAGATGATATGGCTAATTTAGCAGCCCACTTCTCTAAGCAAAGTGTTGCACAAGGTGTTGCCAGCAAAACAGCAAATATTGCTCTAGGTGAGCGACTATACCGTGGTGGTGATAAAACAAGAGGCATTACCGC
>NZ_JAQRMS010000051.1 GCF_028599055.1 Candidatus Thioglobus sp. | reverse complement strand
CTTCAAACAAATCCTCAACAATCAAACTCTCTTGATTGCCATAGGTATTTCTGGCATTAATGAGTGAATTAACATCAGTAATATACGGCAGCTCATTCTCAAGTTGTTGATGCAGTTTTTGTAGTTTGTTAAGAAAATTCAGATCAAAAACATCAGTTGTTTTAATGGCGACTAACAACTTTTCATCACGACCAAACTGATCTCTAAATTCGTCATAAGCGACACGCATTGGGTCAGTTTTATGTAAAAAACCTTCGGTTGAGGTGTCCATTGTTAAAGACGGTAATTGTGTTGCAAAGGCAAACACAACTAGCAAAATAACACTGATGGTTTTTTTACTATGATCAAAAATAACATCTGAAAAATGTTCAAATTTTCTTTCTGCACGATGGCGCCAATTCATACAACTTCCCCTTTATTAATGGATAACTATAAAACTAATCGTCTTCTAATTCTATACGATATAGCGCATGACATGACACACAATTTTGCATTAAAACCGCTACTTGTTCCAACGCATGGTCTCGATCAGCAAGCCAAGCGGCCTTAAACTAAAAGTAGAAAAACACGTCTAATACATTATAAAACAACCACTGGACTTACTTTTAAACAAAGTTGTTTCACGTGAAACTATTAAAGCCATACATCCCCTCGTACGCCTTACCTCTATTTAATTTATTGATGGTAGTAAACTGAATATTAGCATTGCTTAACAACAGACCAAAACACATGATTGGATGTTGGGCTTTTGTCCAGAAAAAACGGTGGCACTAAGGCCACCGTTGTGATTGATCTATAATATGGTGCCGATAGCCAGAGTCGAACTGGCACGAGCGTAGCTCA
Organism: Candidatus Thioglobus sp.; assembly: GCF_028599055.1. GTDB lineage: Bacteria > Pseudomonadota > Gammaproteobacteria > PS1 > Pseudothioglobaceae > Thioglobus_A. The sequence continues at coordinate 8,133 of NZ_JAQRMS010000051.1, read as the reverse complement.
CCACCCCCTCAAGGTGGCGCGTCTACCAATTCCGCCATATCGGCAAAAGGGTGTTACTCAGGGATATCGCTGATATCGGATTCCGATGTAGTTGGCGCAATCATGGGTACATCAGATGGAATAATTGGAACTGATCCAGCCGACTCCATGATGCTGGCTGGTTCGTTATCAGCACTAGTTTCATTAGTGGCTAAATAAGCCAACGTTAAACTGGTAACAAAGAAAGCAAAAGCCACACTTGCAGTTAGCTTGTACATAAACGAATTAGCACCACGCGCGCCAAATACTGATCCTGATGCACCCGCACCAAAAGCAGCACCTGCATCAGCACCCTTACCGTGTTGCATTAAGATAAGTGCAATTAAGCCTAATGCCAATAGCACATGGATGATTAAAATAATTTGAAACGACATAATTAACCCGCTTTACAAATTTGTAAAAAGTCTTCTGCTTTTAATGACGCGCCGCCAATTAATCCGCCATCAATATCTTCACAAGCAATTAATTCAGCTGCATTGCCAGGATTCATACTACCACCATAAAGAATCGGTGTAGATTGTGCGATATTTTCATCATTAGTAGCTAATAGCGCACGAATAGAAGCGTGTGTATCTTGGGCTTGTTGAGGGCTTGCTGTTACACCAGTGCCGATCGCCCAAATTGGTTCATACGCAATAATAATATTTCTAAACGCATCAATACTACAAGTATCAATAACCGCTTGAATTTGTCTTGCAACAACCGCTTCAGTTTTTCCAGATTCCCTTTCTTCTAACGTCTCACCAATACAGAAAAGCGCCGTTAGGCCGTTGTCAACAACTGTTTTAACTTTATTAGCAACATCTTGATCAGTTTCACCGTACATACTTCTACGCTCTGAATGACCAACAATAACGTAGTCAGCACCAAAATCTTTAATCATATCAGCACTAACTTCGCCAGTATGGGCACCTGATGGATGAATACTAATAGTTTGAGCACCAAGATGAAGTTGTGAATGAGTGATCAGCGCTTCCACTTGGGACAAGTATGGAAAAGGGCTGCACACGATTACTTTGGACTCAACCTCAGACATGCCTGACAAAATACCCATTACCAAGGTATTAACCTCTTCTTTTGAGGCGTTCATTTTCCAGTTGCCTGCAACAATTGTTTGACGCATATTAGTTCTCTGAATAAAAAGGAATAAATGTTACGCTATTTAGCAATAAAAATCAATGTCTAAAGCGTTAGTGTGATGATTTAGAGCCAAAGTACAAGGCCAATGAAACCATTAAGATACCCAAAGAGAAGTACACCAAATCTAGTGCACCTGTAAATGTCATTGATAATGACACTTCAAAAAACGTCACCACTAAAATCATTAAAATCACTTTGGCCAATTTGGCCTTAAGATCGTCTAATGAATTAATAACCAATACCTTGGAGGATTGACCACTATCTTTGGCTTCATCAATTTCACTAATAAATAATTCATACAAGCCCAATGAGAAAATTAACAAAATTGTGGCCAGTAAAAAACCATCAATTGAACCGACTGTGTGCGCCACCATTTCAATTTTTAAGGCGCGTTTTGCTTCTGCAGTTGCACTAATATAATCTCCCGCATGGGCAATCAAACCGGCGACGTCAATAGCAGTAATAACAAACAATAATAACGACAATAGCAACGACGAAATAACCGCTGCTAAAACCATCAATCTAGAGTTCCACAACAACTTTTCAAAATACTTTTCCAAACCATTCATCCACTTCTCTCCCAAAACAAATATAATGCTTAAGTATACATTAATAATTTTATCTAACACTTATGTCGAAAACCTGGACTCAATGCTTAAACACGCTTAAAGATACCATTCCGCTTGCTCAATATAGCGTCTGGGTTCAGCCTTTAAAAGCATTAGAGGACGGTCAGACTTTATCATTATTAGCGCCTAATACACAAGTTAAAGACTACATTAATAAAAACCTTAAGCCTCAGATAAAAAGTGCTGTCGCTCAACACAATAAACAGTTAAAAATTTTTATTGGCGTCTCTCCTAAAGTAGAGCAAAAACCCTCGGCATACAAGCCACAAGCCACCCCTTTATTTGAAGATTATACGTTTGACAATTTAGTACTGGGTAATGCCAACCAAATGGCTTATGGCGCCACCAAACAAATTGCTGAAAACATCAAAGGATCACCTTACAATCCTTTTATTATTTATGGTGGCTCCGGATTAGGAAAAACCCACTTAATGCAAGCTGCAGGGCACTTAGCTAAAATAAAAAATCCTGAATTAAAAGTGCTTTATGTGCCGCTCATGGATTTTGTTAGAAATATCACTTCTAGCTTAAGACACAATACCATTGAAGATATTAAACTATTCTATCAATCAGCTGACTTGTTGTTAGTAGATGACATTCATTTAATTGCAGGCAAGGAAAAATCTCAAGAAGAGTTCTTCCATATTTTTAATTTTTTGTTTAACGGCAAAAAACAAATTATTTTTACCTGTGACCAACCGCCAAAAAATATTAAATCATTAGAAGAGCGACTTAAAACCAGATTCTCTCAAGGCTTAAATCTACACTTAACGCCGCCTGAATTAGAAATGCGTGCAGCCATCTTGCTGAAAAAAGCTCAAGATCAAAAAATTAATATCAACCTAAACGAAGATGTGGCGCTTTTTATTGCTGGACACATTACCTCAAACGTCAGAGACTTAGAAGGTGCCTTGTTAAAACTAAAAGCTTTTGTTGATTTTTCTAAAATGGACAGCACCATGATTTCTAAAGAGGTGGTTGAAGCGGCACTTGGTGACCTAATTAAACCAGCAATAAAAAACATCGATGTTAATGATATCCAAAAAGAAGTGGCAAAGCATTACGCACTAACCGTTTCAGATTTGAGTTCAAAATCACGCAAACAGCACACTGTATTAGCCAGACAAATGGCTATTTATATTTGTCATGAGCTTAGTGCTTTATCACTCAATAAAATCGGAAAACAATTTGGTAATAGAGATCATTCAACCGTTATCCACGCCATAAATAAAATTAAAGATAAACTGCTAGAAAGCAAAGAAACAAAGGATGATTACGATTTAATTAAGCTTAAATTAGCCAACTTATAAACATTTCCACAACCTAGTTTTACACTCGCCAGTGGACAACAATCATAACTTGACTAAAAAATGAATTTTATACCCTTGTTCACAATTTTTTACATAAAATACTAACAAGATATCAACGATTTAAATGATTAATTTTTAAAGAAAAAAATCACTTATTCACAAAAAATAATACCACTAATAATAACAATAATTTTTAATAAAAGGATTTTTCAATGAACACGCAGCTCACCGTCAAAGAATTACTTGAACCCTTACAAACTGTTATTGGTGTTGTTGAAAAAAAACAAACCTTACCCATTCTGTCACATGTATTAATTCAATTAAAAAATAATCAGTTAACCTTAACAACAACTGACATGGAAATTGAAATTAGAGCTTCTCACCCAGTACAAACCCAAGAAGAACTCTCGTTCACTATTTATGCAAAAGATTTAATCGATATTATTAAAAAATTACCTGAATCAACTATTATTGAATTTATTATTAAAGAATCTAAGGTTTACATAAAAACTAATAAAAATTCATTTGAACTAAATTCATTCAATCATCAAGATTTTCCTGCATTACCAAAAATTGAAAACAGTGATGTCATTAAGGTTAATCGTCATCAGTTAAAAGAACTTATTGAAAATACAAGTTTTTCAATGGGTAATCAAGATATTAGAGCATATTTAAACGGTTTGTATTTTGAAGTTAATCAAGATAATATTACGGTTGTTGCTACCGATGGACATCGACTTTCTATTGGTGAAATAAAACAAACTAACCAATTAACCGATAAAAAAACCGTTATTTTGCCAAGAAAAGCTGTTTTAGAATTAACCAAAATTTTAAACAAAAACGAACATAACGAAGTCGAAGTGCATCTATCTGACAATTATTTTTACTTAGTGAGTGATGATACAACCATTATTAGTCGATTAATCGATAGTAATTTCCCTAATTATGCGCAAGTACTACCAACGGATTTTGAAAATACCATTGTTATTGACCGTTTAGAATTCTTAAACTCACTTCAACAGGCTTCAATTTTTGTAGAAGAACGTACCAAGGGTGTTAAGTTAATGTTTAAAAACTCTCAACTTAATATTTTTTCACATTCTGAACGGGGTCAAGCGAAAACCCAAATTAGCACCAAAAATTTCGATAAAGAAATTGAAATTGCTTTTAATATTCATTACTTAATTTCAATTTTAGAAAAATTAAACACCGATGAAATTAACATGGTTGTTCCAGGTGGTGAAAATCAATCTTGTATGTTAAGTAGTCCAAATGATGAAACTTTCCAATATGTTGTTATGCCAATGCGTATCTAGTTTTATTTATGGCAGTTATACATAAACTGGCAATTACTCAGTTTCGTAATTTAAATAATCAATACATTGAACTTAACAAACAACTTAATGTGTTTGTTGCGAGTAATGCACAAGGAAAGACCAGTCTTATTGAAGCAGTTTATTATTTAGGACATAACCGTTCTTTTAAAACAAAAGCGTTAAAAGAGTTAATCCAACTGGATCATCAACAATTTCAATTAGCAGCCCAAGTTGACGATTATCGTTTGAAATTGGAAAAATCTAAACAAAAAACAACGATTAATCTTGATCAAAATCGTTTAAAAAATAGTAGCGAACTCTCTAAATTATTACCGATTCAAATTATCACCCCCGATAAAGGATTTGTTGTTAATGGCACGCCAAAAAACAAGCGTTCTTACCTAGATTGGGGTGTATTTCACCTAAAACCTGATTGCTTAAGTGATTTTAAAAAATATCAAAAAACCTTAAAAAATATTAATTTTTTATTAGCACAACAAAAACAACAAGAATTAGATTATTGGTTTTTAGAAATCGCACAACTGTCTAGTAAGATTAATCAAGCACGCCAAGATTATATTGAACAATTAAAACAAACCAATTCAGCCGAATTAATGAAAAGTTTATCGCAATCATTTGATTTGATTGATACCTTTGATTATCAATTTAAATCTGGTTGGCCTAAAGAAGTTGATGCGTTTAATGTGGATAGTATTTATCAATATTTACTCAAAAGTAAAGCGTTTTTAATGAAAGCTAAATATTTGAATTACGGACCGCACAAAGCCAGTCTTGATTTTTTATTAAACGATCAGCAAGAATGTTTTTTATCCCGTGGTGAGCAAAAAACCTTGTCTATTGTATTTTGGCTAACACAAGTATCTTTGTTAGTAAAGAATAACACTTATCCTGTTGTGTTGATTGATGATATTTCATCAGAATTAGACCAATCAAAAATCCAAACAATTTTGAATTATTTACAACAATTAAAGGTTCAAGTTTTAATGACCGATATTGGTATAAATACCTTAACAATTGATCCTGAAAATACCTCAATTTTTAAGATTGAGAAAGGGGTTATTACTCAAGGTTAATATTTGTTGTTTAATTAGCACAAATAGCGCTATATCCCTTTTGTATCAGTAAATATAAAAATAATAGACTGCTTGAAAAAAAGTCGGATGTTGGCGTGTATTTGTCTTGCTCGTGGTATAATAATTTTATTTTTTTCAAGCACTTATGTCTGAAGAACAATCACAAGAATATCAAGCCTCAAATATTAAAGTTTTAAAAGGTTTAGATGCGGTTAGAAAACGCCCTGGAATGTACATTGGTGACACCGATGATGGCACCGGTTTACATCACATGGTTTTTGAGGTGGTTGATAATGCAATTGATGAAGCGTTAGCAGGCCATTGTTCTAAAATTAATATTGTTATTCATGAAGATCAGTCTGTCTCTGTAACAGATGATGGTCGTGGTATTCCAGTTGATATTCACCCTGAAGAAGGGGTGTCAGCTGCTGAAGTTATTATGACAGTGCTACACGCAGGTGGTAAGTTTGATGATAACTCATATAAAGTTTCTGGTGGTTTACATGGTGTAGGTGTTTCTGTTGTTAATGCATTATCTGAAACAGTTCAATTAACGGTTCACCGAGCAGGTGAAATTCATCAGCAAAGCTACACTTTGGGTGTGCCCGATGCACCAATGAAAGCAATTGGTAAAACCGATACAACAGGTTCAACCATTCACTTTAAGCCCAGCCCAGATGTATTTGCGATTACTGAATTTAAGTATGATATTCTGGCTAACCGTGTTCGTGAGTTATCATTTTTAAACTCAGGTGTACATATTGAAATTGAAGAAATTTCAACAGGACGTAAAGATGTATTTGAATATGAAGGTGGTATCACTGCCTTTGTTGAGCATCTTAATAAAGCTAAAAACCCTATTCACAACGATATCATTTCTATTTCTGCAGAACGTGACGATATTACGGTTGATGTTGCATTGCAATGGTCTGATGCTTATCAGGAAAGTATTTATTGTTTTACTAACAACATTCCTCAGCGAGATGGTGGTGCGCATTTAGCGGGTTTCAGAGGTGCGCTAACTCGTACATTGAATAGCTATATTGATAATTCTGGTATGGCTAAAAAAGAAAAAGCTGCCATTACGGGTGAAGATACGCGAGAAGGACTAACTGCCATTGTGTCTGTTAAAGTGCCGGATCCAAAGTTCTCTTCACAAACCAAAGACAAGCTGGTGTCATCAGAAGTAAGGGCGCCTGTTGAATCAGCGCTGAATGAAAAATTAGGTGAATATCTGTTAGAAAATCCTAACGAAGCTAAAATTATTGTCGGCAAGATTTTAGAGGCTTCTAGAGCGCGTAATGCAGCTCGAAAAGCTCGAGAAATGACCCGTCGTAAAGGTGTACTTGATATTGCAGGCTTGCCAGGTAAATTAAGTGATTGCCAAACTAAAGACCCAGCTGAAAGTGAAATATTCCTGGTGGAGGGTGATTCAGCGGGTGGTTCGGCCAAACAAGGCCGTGATCGACGTACTCAAGCAATTTTGCCACTTAAAGGTAAAATTTTAAACGTTGAAAAAGCACGATTTGAAAAAATGCTAGGTTCTGCTGAAGTTGGCACTTTGATTACCGCATTAGGTTGTGGTATTGGTAAAGAAGAATACAATATTGAAAAATTAAGATACCATAAAATTGTGATTATGACGGATGCCGATGTTGATGGTGCTCATATTCGTACTTTGTTGTTAACTTTCTTTTATCGTTATTTGCCAGAGTTGGTTGAAAAAGGCTATTTGTACATTGCTCAGCCACCGCTATACAAGATTAAAAAAGGTAAGCAAGAGCGTTATTTAAAAGATGATCAAGAGTTAAATGATTATCTATTACAAGAAGCGGTTAATGACGCTAACTTGTTTTTTGATACCGATGTGCCACCAATCTCTGGTGTGGCGTTAGAGTCTGCTGTTAAAGATTATTATGCCATTAATACTATTATTACTAAACTCTCTAAACATTACCATCCGGACTTATTAAGAGCGATTGCCAGCAGTTCGCCAGTAGAAGATTTATCTGATACTAAAACCATGCAAGCATGGTGTAGTGAAGTGGAAACACAACTAAATCAAGATATATCACCAGCGCAAAAACACACAGTGACTTATAGTGATAACACAGTTAATCACACACTGTGTGTTTATGGCGTTGATACCGATCAAGTAACACTAAACCAAGCATTTTTTGACTCGCCAGATTACCAAACCATCAAAGCATTTTCAAACAAGATAGAAAGTGCAATTGGCGAACACTCATATGTTGAAAAGAAATCCAAACAAATCCAAGTAGACGGTTTTAGTCAAGTAGTTAGTTTTTTAATTGACGATGCTAAAAAAGGCCAAAGTTTCCAACGCTACAAAGGTTTGGGTGAAATGAATCCAGAACAGTTATGGGAAACCACGATGGACCCAGAACAAAGAACCCTACTCAAAGTTAAAATTGAAGATGCGATTGCAGCAGATGAAGTGTTCTCAACCCTAATGGGTGATGAGGTTGAGCCTCGTAGAAACTTTATTGAAGACAATGCGTTGTCAGTTGATAACTTAGATTTTTAAATATTAATTATAGATAAACAAGGAGATATATTATGTCTAAACAACATCCAGTCGTTG
>NZ_JAQRMS010000050.1 GCF_028599055.1 Candidatus Thioglobus sp. | reverse complement strand
ATTTTTTTCATTGTAATTGTAACTCTTTTAAAATAAGTTTATATTATAACATTCTAATATAAAAAGAAGACTCTATTATTCTTATATAATTATCTGCGAAGTTGGTCGGATGGTCGCTGGTGAGTTTACTCATCAGAGGAAAGTCCGGGCTCCATAGAGCAAAGTGCTAGCTAACAGCTAGGTAGGGTGACCTAATGGAAAGTGCTGCAGAGATTTAGACCGCCTGTTTTTTAACAGGTAAGGGTGAGAAGGTGCGGTAAGAGCGCACCGCGCGAGAGGCAACAATCGTGGCAAGGTAAACCCCACTTGGAGCAAGCTCAAATAGGCTACCATTGATGCGGCTCGCATAAGGTAGCGGGTAGAGTGCTAAAGCGTCTTGGCGACATTGCGCGTAGATGAATGACTATCTATTACAGAACCCGGCTTATAGACTGACTTCTCCTTTTTTTATTTCAACTTTTATCTTTCTGTTGTGTTGTTTTCTGCACTTATTCAGTCATATAGTTTATCTATATTCCTTTAATCGTTTGAAATCTCCTTGTATAAAGTAAAAAATAATCGTAACAGGTGGATTGTGATTATTTTTATTGGTTTTGTTGTAGAATAAAACCATGGGTGGATTTCAAAAAATCTTATTAATGGTGTTGATAACTTTATCGGCGAGTGCATCAGCTGAAAAAGAGATTTTTTATAGCGATAAGAATATTACTATTTATACAGATAACACTGTGGTTCAAACTGGTAAGAGCACCGCACCCGTATTTAAACCTTCAAGCACTTGGGTGGAGGAAGATTTTTTCACCCAGCAAGAAAAATATTGCGAGGTGGACGCCATTCACAAAGACAGAATGAATCTTTTGTTAAAGAAATTCTCAAAAACCGCTAAACCCATACCAGCCGGGAAATAAAATCAAGCTAGTGAGTACGCTCACTTGAATAATGATAAACGGCATAACGCCTTTATAAATATCAGTGGTTTGTATAGATTTCGGCGCTACACCTTTAAGATAGAATAAGCTAAATCCAAACGGTGGTGTTAAGAAAGATGCTTGTAGATTCATGGCAATTAAAATAGCAAACCATTCCATATCAATGCCAAGTGATAGTGCAATTGGGTAAAAAATCGGTACGATAATTAAGGATATTTCAACAAAATCAATAAAAAATCCAAGCACTAAAATAATAAGCATAGAGATAAGGATAAAGCTCATTTCTTTGGCGGGTAGGCCCATAATAAATTCTTCTACCAGTGTGTCACCACCCGTATAGGTAAACACCATAGAAAAGGCGGTTGCACCTACCAAAATAGCAAATACCATTGAGGTTACCTTAATAGTATCAATGCTTGATTCACGCACCATTGACCAGCTAAGGCGACGATAAAATAGTGCCAACAATAAGGCGCCTACTGCACCAATAGAAGCAGATTCGGTTGGTGTGGCTATGCCAGAGAAAATTGAGCCTAAAACAGCAATAATAAGCACCAAAGGCGGCACAATTGCTTTGGCAACTAATAGGTATTTGGCACCACTAGAGAGGTGATTGTTTTTACTAACAAATGCAGGGGCAGCATCTTTATCCCAATAGGATTTGATAAGCACATACAAAATATAGCTGCCAACCAGAACCAAAGAAGGCATGACTGCACTACGGAATAAATCACCAACCGGTACACCTAAAACATCCGCTAGAATGATTAAGACAATTGAAGGTGGGATAATTTGCCCTAGCGTGCCAGAGGCGCAAATAACACCGGTAGATAAGGTTTTTTTGTAATTATGTTTGAGCATCACTGGCAATGAGATAACACCCATAGCAATCACACTTGCGCCTACTACGCCAGTTGAGGCAGCAAGTAGCGATCCAACCAAGATTGTAGAAATGGCCAAACCACCACGAACGCTGCCAAACAAATCACCCATTGCCTCTAATAACTGCTCAGCCAATCGAGTTTTTTGCAAGACGACACCCATAAAAATAAATAGTGGCACTGCCATTAAGATAGTGTTTTGCATCACACTCATAATGCGATAGGGCATAAAGCCAAATAAATCTATACCTTCAGTCAGTGTGCCAAAAATAACAGCCACACCGGCAAAAGTAAAAGCTACCGGAAAACCGATCATTAGTAGTGCCAGGGTGATACCAAACATAATTAGTCCAATCATGTTTGATCCTCATTAAGGTGTTTGTAATTATCCACGGCAAACAAAATGCCAGAAATTATCACCAAGATAAAACTTAATGGGATAACGCTTTTGATAATATAGCGGTGCGTTAGTCCGCCAGGATCGCCACTCAGCTCATTGATCTCATAAGCATTGTAGGCAAAATCAATCCCATAGTAAGTGATCAGCAAACTAATAGGAAGAATGAAAACAACAAAGCCAATTATATTAATTAAAGCTTGTTTTTTTCGAGTAAAGGTGGCATAAAAAATATCGACTCGTACATGCGCATCATGTTGTAATGTGTATGAAATTCCGAGTAAAAATAGCGAAGAAAATAGATGCCACTCCATTTCCTGCAAGGCGATAGATGAATTATTGAAGGCGTAGCGAAGTACAACATCAATAAAGACATTAAAGATCGTTAACAATAAAAGCCCGATGGTTAGGCTTTCTAACCATCGGGTATAAATCGATCGAATCTTAGTTACCTAAAGAATTTAAGTATGACTGATCAGAAATATTGGTCCAAGCACGAATATCTTTAAGATAGTTATGTCTTGATTCAATAATTTCTTTTGACAAAGGATCTTTCGCCGCTAATTCAGCAAGTAGCTTTTTATTGGCCGCCTTAAGTGCGTCAAATACTGGCTTAGGGAAAGTCTTAACTTTAATATTAGGGAAGCCTTTCTTCATACTTGCCCAGTTTTTAGCACTCTCATCATTTGAGTGTACAAACATATCGTAAGCTGCGTACTTCATAGACGTTACTAAAATTGTTTGCAAGTCTTTTGGCAATGCCTCATAAGCTTTTAAGTTGATTAAGAATTGCAATTCTGAACCAGGCTCATGCCAACCCGTGTAGTAGTAAGGGGCAACTTTATGAAAACCCATGCGCAGGTCAAGTGAAGGGCCTACCCACTCTAATGCATCAATCGTTCCGCGATCAAGCGCCGTGTAAAGCTCACCTGCAGGAATGTTGGTTGGTTTGGCACCAACTTCTGCCATAATCTCACCTGCAAAACCAGGAATACGCATCTTCAGACCTTGTAAATCTTCAACGGTATTGATTTCTTTTTGGAACCAGCCGCCCATTTGGTTACCAGTATTACCACCAATGATAGATTTCATGCCGTGTTTGGCGTAAACCTTATCCATTAATTCTTGACCGCCACCATACTCAAACCAAGCATGTTGTTCAGCAGCTGTCATGTCAAATGGCATTGAGGTAAAAAACAAAGTATTAATGTCTTTACCTTTCCAGTAATACGAACCTGAATGGCCTAAATCATATTGACCTGACTTTACAAAGTCAAAAATACCTAAAGCAGATTTATGCTTGTTTTTTGAGTCAATGTTGATGACCAAACGACCATCAGACATCTCATTAGCCAATTGTGCAAATTTCTTGGTAGAATCGCCAAAAATTGGAAAATTACTAGGCCAAGTTTCTGCCATGGTTAGAGTGTAAACCTTTTTATCTTGTTGCGCACTTGCGGCTTGATTATTATCATCCGTACAGCCTGTAGCGGTAATAATGAGTGCTGCCGCTGCAAATAATTGCATCAGTTTTTTCATGTGTTCTCCTCGTTGAGATTGTTATTAATTAACCTGTGCTAAAACCGCACGGTCTTTGGCATTATAGTCTTGGAACGTTTGTATATTGGTGAATTTTTTACTCAGTAATTTAACAATTCTGGCTTGCTGATCGTGGCCGTGCTCTAACAATAAATAACCACCTTTAGTCAAATGGTTTGGCGCTTCATTAATAATAATACGAATATCGTCTAACCCGTCTTTTCCTGCAGTCAGCGCAGTAATTGGTTCATGCGTTAAATCATCAAGATAGCTATCTTCCTCCTCAATATAAGGCGGGTTCGAGATAATAAGGTCAAACGTTTGTCCAGCTACCGGCGCCAGCCAACTACCTTGTAAAAATTCAATCTGAGTGGTGGCATTGGATTTTGCCACCTCGAGTGCACCAGCTGAATAATCCGTTGCCGTGACTGTCCAATGTGGGTTTTTATCTGCTAAAGTCACAGCAATAATGCCACTGCCTGTGCCCATATCTAACAATTGACAAGGTTGATTTTTTGGCAATAAATCCAAAGCAATGTCGATTAGCAGCTCGGTTTCTGGGCGGGGAATAAGCGTATCAGGTGTGACTTTAAAATCCAGATGATAAAAACCTTTAGTACCACTGATGTATGAGAATGGAATGCCATCAGTACGCTGCTTAATCATGGCGTCTAAAGTTTGTTTTTCTATGGGTGAGAGTTGGTAATCACTTTGAGTGATCAACTCAACGTTGCTTTTCTTGAGTACCAGAGACAACAGTGGCGCAATATCAACTGTGCCACTGTTAAGGTAATCTTGAATATTGTTCAAAACTTATAAATTAACCGTTGTTAAGCCGAGTGATTTCCAAGCATTCATACCACCGCGATAGTATTTAATTTTGGCAGCAGGGTAGCCGTATTTTAGTAAGGCTTTAACAGCAGCAGGAGTTTGTCCACACCAAACGCCATTACAATACATCACCAGAGTTTTTGCATAAGAAAAGTCAAATACATCATCCACCTGAACACCGAGTTGATCTTCCATAATTTCTAGTGCTTTTTCTTTATTTTTAAAGCGTGTGTAAGGGATGTTAATAGCGGTTGGAATGGCGCCGGTAAATACCAGCCAGTTTGGCGTGCGCGTATCAATCACTAAAATAGATTCGTCGCCCGCTGAGTGTTGTTTGACATAATCAATCATCTCAAGTTCACCAATAGTTTCAACTAGGTGTGGTGCAAATGGATGCATGGCCTGAATTTTGCCACGTGTGGTTTTTAGATAAAAATCTGAAATTTCATTATCGCGATCTTGGTTGCGTTGCAATTGAACGGATTCACCTTGATGGTTAATGTTAATTGACACCACGCCTGGTGAAATAAACACCTCTTTGGTGACTTCTCCCTCAGCATTGGCGCCAAAGGCCAACAAACTGGCAAATAATAATACTAATTTTTTCATTTTTCTCCCCTTTTTTTTAAACTTTTTTCAAATCAAAATAATTTTTAGCCGCCACAATCAGTCCTAGGCCAATGAATGCGCCTGGTGGCAAAATAGCCAATAACGTACCTTGATAATCATCAAACACAGTAACGCTTAGTGTATCACCCAAACTACCAAGCAGTAAAGCAGATTGATCAAACAAAGTGCCCGAGCCAATTAGTTCGCGCATTGCACCTAGTAATATTAAAATTAATGAAAATCCAATACCCATCATTAATCCATCAAGTGCTGACTTTCCCCAAGTATTCTTGCTAGCATAAGCCTCAGCTCTGCCTAAAATGGCGCAGTTGGTTACAATTAGGGGTACAAAAATACCCAAGATTAAATACAAGTCATAAAAGTACGATTGCATTAAAAGCTCAACAATCGTCACAAACGAGGCAATGAGTAGCACAAAAATAGGAATACGCACTTCTTTACGAATTTGATGGCGAAAAATTGACACAGTTACATTTGATGCAACCAATACAAAAGTAGTGGCCAAACCTAAGCCAATCGCATTAACAATATTGTTGGTAACCGCTAAAAGCGGACACAGGCCCAATAAAGCAACCAGTGCTTGGTTGTTGGTCCATAAACCATTTTTAATAATTTTTAGATAATCTTCCATTGTTGTTGATTATATCAATAACTGTTGGGCAAAAAAATAGCAAATTTTACGAATCATTAAAAAAGGAGGTAAAGCCTCCTTTTTTAATCCAAGTTAACTATTAAGAAAAAACTATCTCATCATTAGTAACGTTAGCTTTAACGGTTGATCCTGGTAGGAAGTCACCCGCTAGGATTTTTTGCGAGAGTGGGTTTTCTAATAATTGTTGAATGGTACGCTTAAGTGGGCGTGCGCCAAATACTGGATCGTAACCTTGTTCAACAATAACACTCATCGCCTCATCGCTTATCTCTAGACTCAGGTCAAGATCTGCTAATCGAGATTGAAGGATTTCAACTTGAATTTTAGCAATACCTTTAATTTGGTCTTTACCTAGTGGATTAAAGGTTACAATTTCATCAATACGGTTTACAAATTCAGGTCTGAAGTGCTCACCAACTAATTTGATTAGCTCGTTAGATACATCTTTTCCAGGGTTTTCTTGAATCAAGTGAGAGCCTAAGTTTGATGTCATCACAATTACGGTGTTTTTAAAATCAACCGTACGACCTTGACCATCGGTTAGTCTGCCATCATCAAGCACTTGTAAGAGAATGTTAAACACATCAGGATGCGCCTTTTCAACTTCATCTAATAGGATGATTGAATAAGGCTTGCGACGCACTGCTTCGGTTAACACACCGCCTTGCTCATAGCCCACATAGCCTGGAGGTGCGCCAATTAAACGTGCCACTGAGTGTTTTTCCATAAACTCACTCATGTCCACACGAACAATCGCTTGCTCAGTATCAAACAAGAAATCTGCCAACGCTTTAGTGAGTTCGGTTTTACCCACGCCAGTAGGGCCCATAAACATAAATGAACCATCAGGACGATTAGGATCGGATAAGCCAGCACGAGATCGGCGAACTGCATCAGCAATAACTTTAACAGCCTTATCTTGACCAACTAAACGTTGTTGGATGATAGATTCCATTTGCAGAAGTTTATCTTTTTCACCTTCCATCATTTTGTCTACTGGGATGCCTGTCCAACGGGCAACAATTTCAGCAATTTCATCTTCTGTTACCTTGTTGCGTAATAGGGTCATCTCTTCGCCATCAGTTGATTCTGCTTGAGTGATTTTAGCTTCCAATTCTGGGATTTTTCCGTATTGTAATTCACTCATTTTGGCCAAATCATTATTACGATGTGCAGTTTCTAAGTCTGCTTTAGCTTGCTCTAACTCTTCTTTAAGATGATGCGCACCTTGCACTTGAGATTTTTCCTTTTTCCAAATCTCTTCAAGGTCAGCGTATTCTTTTTCAAGATCTTTAATTACCGAAACCAGCTCTTTAAGGCGCTCTTTAGAGGCTTTATCTTTTTCTTTTTTAAGTGCCATGCGTTCAATCTTAAGTTGCACTAATTTACGATCAAGCTTGTCCATTGATTCTGGTTTTGAATCAATCTCCATACGGATTTGTGAGGCTGCTTCATCAATCAGATCAATAGCCTTATCTGGCAATTGTCTATCAGTAATGTAGCGTGTAGAGTAGGTAACCGCTGCAATAATCGCTGGATCGGTAATTTCCACACCATGATGCACTTCGTATTTTTCTTTAAGGCCGCGCAAAATGGCTACTGTATCCTCTTCAGTTGGCTCATCGACTAGTACTTTTTGGAATCGACGCTCCATGGCAGAGTCTTTTTCAATGTACTCACGATATTCATCCAGCGTGGTGGCACCCATACAATGTAGATCGCCACGCGCAAGCGCAGGTTTTAGCATGTTGCCGGCGTCCATTGAGCCTTCACCTTTACCGGCGCCCATCATGGTGTGAAGCTCATCAATAAATAAGATAATTTGACCATTCGCCGCTTCCACTTCTTTAAGTACGGCTTTCATTCTTTCTTCAAATTCACCTTTGTATTTTGCACCAGCAACTAATGCTGCCATATCTAGTGACAATAATTGTTTGCCTTTAATACCTTCTGGCACTTCATTGTTGATAATACGTTGTGCCAAACCTTCGGCGATAGCGGTTTTACCCACGCCCGGCTCACCAATTAATACTGGGTTGTTTTTAGTACGGCGTTGCAATACTTGAATCGCGCGGCGAATTTCACCGTCACGACCAATAACAGGATCTAGCTTGCCTTGTTCAGCAAGCTCGGTTAAGTCTTGGGTGTATTTGTTTAGGGCGTCTCTTTGTGTTTCTGCATTTTGTTCGTTCACGGTTTGTCCTCCTCTAAGGGTTTCAATGGCTTGGGTTAATGCTTGTTCAGTAACGCCAGCGTCTTTTAATAGTTGGGTGGTTGTATCATTGCCTTGAATGATTGCTTGTAAAAACAATTCTGTTGAAAGATAACTATCACCTTTGTCGGTGGCAATTTTTTCAGCAGCAGTGAGTAGGCGTAGCAAATTTTGGGAAATGCCAATATCACTATTTGGATTGTTAACCACAGCCAGTTTATTTATCTCTAATCCAGTTTTTTTCGCTAGGGTAGTGGTATCAACGTTGCTAGCTTTTAAGGCATTGCTAACGCTTGATCCATCATCACTCAGCATCGCACTAAGTACATGAACACCTTCAATTGCACTATGATTATTGCTAATTGCAATGGATTGTGCAGCGCCTAGATCTTGCTGAAATTGAGAAGTTAATTTTTCAATATTCATCTATTTTATTCTTGGTTTTTATTTAAGTTACTACCTATCTATGGGATGATATTGTCATATTCAAGGTTAAAAATAAAATATTATGTTAAATTTAGTATTGTTCGAACCAGAAATTCCAAACAACACTGGCAGTTTGATTCGTCTGTCAGCCAATATGGGTGCTAATCTGCATCTGATTAAACCCTTTGGATTTGAAATTACTGATAAACGCCTGCGCAGAGCAGGGCTGGATTACAAAGAATTGGCCAATGTGACTGAGTATGAAAATTTACAAGACTATATAGATAGAGCCAAACCTGAAAGAATCTTTGCGGTAGAGACAGGTTCAAATAAAAAATACACCGATGTGGCGTACCAACCGGGAGATTCATTCTTATTTGGCCCTGAAACTAAAGGCTTGCCAGAGGACGTAGCTAATCAATTTAATATAGTTTCTTTGCCTATGCAAGATGGCTCTAGAAGTCTGAATCTTGCTAATTGCGTATCAAT
>NZ_JAQRMS010000005.1:2593-23440 GCF_028599055.1 Candidatus Thioglobus sp. | reverse complement strand
TATGTGGCTTTATTTGAAATTGAAAATAATAACACGGTCACTATATTAGCTGTTCGACATCAGCGAGAAGATGACTATCATTAAGCTGATGTTTTTTATTACCATTAGATTGGATAATGATTTAGCGAATATTTTTTTGCAAGATTAAACTGTTTAAGAATTAACAAGCTGAAGTTTTTATTCAGATTGAGGCGCTAATAATTACGATTGGGAATTTGCTAATTGCAAATGATTGATTCTCTGTTTAGCGAGTATTTTTGAGGATTTCTAGGCAAATTTATTTTCTATCGCCGTGAGCATACATTGAGGTATGCGATCAAGTAGAAAATGGATTTAACAACGAAATCCACAAAAAGACGAAGCTAAACGGTGTACATACCGCCATTAACGTGTAGCGTCTGGGCCGTCACATACGCCCCCTCATCACTCGCTAAGAACAACACTGAACCTGCAATCTCATCCACTGTACCTAAACGGCCCATTGGGATTTGCTTAGCTAGCGCTTCTTTTTGTTCTTCAGGTAGTGCGTCGGTCATATCGGTTTTGATAAAACCTGGCGCTACACAATTAACGGTAATGCCGCGTGGGCCAACCTCACGAGCCAAAGATTTGGTAAAGCCCATAATGCCAGCCTTAGCAGCAGCGTAGTTGGTTTGGCCGGCATTACCCATGGCGCCCACCACTGAGGCGATAGAGATAATGCGACCTGCACGTTTTTTCATCATACCGCGTAGAACGGCTTTTGACATTTTGTAAACCGAAGCCAAATTGGTATTCATGATATCATCCCATTCATCTTCTTTCATACGCATTAGTAGATTGTCACGCGTGATACCGGCGTTGTTAATTAGAATATCAACTGCACCATAGGTGTCGGTGATGTTTTTCATCACTTCAGCTATCTGATCATTATCGGTCACATTAAGCACCATGCCACCGCCAGTAACGCCGTTGTCTTTTAAGGTAGCACTAATAGCATCTGCACCATTACCACTCGTCGCTGTACCAATAACCGTTGCACCAGCAGCACCTAAAGATAAAGCAATAGCTTGGCCAATACCGCGACTAGCGCCCGTTACTAAAACAATTTTTCCTGATAAGTCTGACATAATATTTCCTCTATTTAATTTCTTCTAAAGTAGCCGCAACGCTGGCTGAATCTAGCACGGCGTTTGCAGATAATGATTTTTCAATTCTTCTAGTAAGTCCTGCAAGCACTTTGCCTGGGCCGGCCTCAATGAGTTTTTCAACGCCCATTGCGTGCATAGCTTTTACCGTGCCTGTCCAGAGTACTGGCTGGTGTAGTTGTGCCACTAATTTTGCTTTCATGTCGTTTGAATCCGTGGCTTTAGCCGCATCAACATTATGCAAAACATCCGTATTTCCCATGTTAAATTCCACCGCGTCTACGGCTATTTTAAACTCCGCTGCTGCCTCATCCATTAATGAACAATGCGAAGGTACACTAACTGGCAATACCACGGCGCGTTTTGCACCTGCAGCTTTCATAGCCTCGCAGGTTGCATCTACTGCGTCTTTATTACCCGCAATCACTACCTGACCATTTGAGTTAAAGTTTACCGCTTGCACGATACCTTCGCCAGCATAATCAGCACATACTTTAACCACAACCTCATCCTCTAAACCTAGGATGGCTGCCATTGCGCCCACACCTTCGGGAACTGCCGATTGCATAAGCTGTGCACGTGTGCGAACTAGCTTAACACCATCAGAAAAATCAAGCGCACCAGATGCCACTAGTGCGGTGTATTCACCTAAAGAATGCCCTGCCATACAAACCGGTGACAACTCAGTTTCACTCGTCAATGCTCTATAAGTTGCAACACCAGCAGCCAGCATTGCCGGCTGGGTGTTTTGCGTTTGGTTAAGTGCGGTTTGATCCTCTTGTGTTAATTGCCAAAGATCAAAACCAAGTGCGTCCGACGCCTCTGTAAATGTATCCTTAACAATAGAAAAGTTATCAGCAAGATCTGATAGCATGCCAAGGGATTGTGAACCTTGACCTGGAAAAACAATTGCGTATTTCATAATAATAGTGATGGTTAGTTTATGTTTATTTTAGCGAATTAATCAAGCATCTCTAATAAAACTGAATGCCAAATGGAAAGTGATATGATGCCTATTTTTTTACCCAACCTTAATTTATCTACACTCCGAATTTGATCTAACAATATTCTTGCGTTTTTACCATTAAGCTCAGTAATCGGTCTACATCCTAGGGGCTGCCCTTTACTAGTAATTGGTGCAATCAGAATTCTAGGCAACACTTTATTCATGTCATTGGTTGAAATAACTAAACAGGGGCGTGTTTTTCTAATCTCACTGCCTTTAGTAGGATCAAGCTTAACCCAATAAACTTCACCTCTTTTTACCACTCCCATTCATCATTCTCACTTTCAAGTGTGACAAAACCATCCCAGGCATTAATGTCTTTTATAGCATTATAGTTATCAAACCAACCTTCGCGTTTTTTTGGTTTAAGAGGAGATATGATAATTGTTTGGTCTTTAACTAACATTTCAACTTCTCCTGTGACACCCGTTTGTGCGAGTATAGAGGCAGGAACGATAAAGCCTTTTGAATTTCCTATTTGTCGGATTGTTGTTTTCATTTTATGAATGTAGTAATTGTTATAACATTATTGTAACATATAATCTTACTATGCAATAAAAAAGCGCCCGGAAGGCGCTTTTTAGATAAATTATTATTGCGAACTATACTGCTTCGATTGAAACCGTTTGACGCATGAACTTACCTTTCTTAGCAAAAACTACTTTACCGTCTGCTGTTGCAAACAAAGTATCGTCTTTACCTTTACGTACGTTAGTACCCGGGTGGAACTTAGTGCCACGTTGACGTACTAAAATGTTGCCTGCTAATACAGCTTGACCGCCGAATCTCTTAACACCTAATCTTTTTGATACGGAATCTCTACCGTTATTAGTACTACCGCCTGCTTTTTTGTGAGCCATGAGTTACTCCTTATGCCTTAATTTTTGTGATTTCAATTTCAGTAAACAATTGTCTATGACCTTGTTGCTTCATAGAGTGCTTACGACGACGGAACTTCAAGATATGAACCTTCTTGCCCTTGCCTTGTGAAATAACTTTAGCCTCAACGGTTGCTTTTGCAACGGTTGGTGCGCCAATTTGAACGTTGTCACCATCAGCAACCATTAGCACTTCTTTAAAAGTAACTTTTTTGCCTGGCTCAACTTCTAACTTCTCAACCTTTAAAGTTGTGCCTTCGGCTACTCTAAACTGTTGACCACCTGTTTTAATAACTGCGTACATAATAAAACCTAAATGTGAATTCGTAAAAAGAAGCAATTATACGCCAACGAGATGTTTTATGAAAGGCTGTTTTAAGTATAATTTGTATTTTTATTTACACGGATGACTAAGCGATGATTATTTTTGAAACAAACATGGGTGATATTCACATATCAGTAGATACTGATAACGCACCTATTAGTGCTAAAAACTTTACTGACTATGTAGAGTCTGGTTTTTTTGATGGTACTATTTTCCACCGTGTTATCAAAAACTTCATGATTCAAGGTGGCGGTTTTACTGAGGATATGATGCAAAAGCCAACCAATGCTGAAATTGAAAACGAAGCAAAAAACGGCCTTAAAAATGCTAAGTACTCATTGGCTATGGCTAGAACAGCTGCACCTCATTCGGCTAGCTCGCAGTTCTTTATTAATACACAAGATAATGGTTTTTTAGATTTTCCAGGTCAAGACGGCTGGGGTTACTGTGTATTTGGTGAAGTGGTTGACGGCTTTGATGTGGTTGACAAAATTAATGAAGTTTCAACCGGCAATAAAGCAGGACACGCCGATGTGCCAAACGATTCGGTGGTTGTAACTAAAGCCTACCTTAAATAATTGTTAGCCCGGGTCAACCGGGTTTTTTATGTCTCAAGCTAATTCACATTCGCAAATAGTTCAAACAGATAAAACTGTTCTGGTTATTGCCGACCTGCATTTGCTTGCTGGTGACGTTAGGAAAAACCAATTATTTGAAAAGTTCTGCGAGCAGGCTCAGTCTGCTGATCAGGTGTTTATTTTGGGTGATTTATTTAATACCTGGCTAGGGGATGATTTATCTCTACCGCATTATCAAACCACCATTCAACTACTAAAAGATCTTAGTAAAAGCGTTGATGTGCTTGTCATGACCGGAAATCGAGATTTCTTATTAAACCAGGCATTTATTCAGCAGACGAACTGCAAGCTAATCAATACACCTTATCTATTGGAGCTCGGCAAACATCAATACCTACTTACCCATGGCGATGAGCTGTGCACGGATGATGAGTCTTATCAGCAGATGAAATCAATCTTGCAGCATTCAATCACTAAGGCTATCTTTGTGCGCCTACCCAAACAATGGCGTTTAAAACTGAGTGGTCAACTGCGCAAGAAGAGTGTTGATGCTCAGCAAGCTAAGTCACGTGAAATTATGGATGTAAACCCACAGACAGTTAACGAATTGATGGGTAAATATCCGGGTGCGGATTTAATTCATGGGCATACGCATCGGCTGAATAAGCATACAGAAAAAACCTTTACGCGCTACGTACTAGGGGATTGGTCAGATTCTAAAGGTAATGCCATTAAAATTACCAGCCAATCGTTAAGCCGGCTTGAAATTAGCTGATCGCTCCATCATATCAACCCGAACCACCTTAAGCATCATTTTTTCATCAGCTTTCGGCACTTGACCTTCTTTAAACTTGATTTGATCCATGAGTCCAACCTCAGGAATCATGAACAAGGCTTTATCGCCACGAACATCGACCACGATACCTTCACCTTTCCAACCAGGATTGCGCTTTAAAAATAAACATTTGTAATGATCATTACTAAAGCGGGTCACGCGGCCAACATCGGCCAAGGCGTTGTTATTAATGCCGATAATTTCCTTAACGCGTTTTTTATCTAGTGTTGGCTTGCCAGCAATAAAATTAGATAATTGTTGATGCGCCAATAAATCATAGTAGCGTCTTAGTGGGCTGGTAATCCTCAAGTACGAATCAAGACCTAAGCCGTAATGCGACAGTGGCTTAATAGAGGTAGCTGAACGCTTGAAAAATTTAATGGCTTGAAACGATTCAGCCGTGCTCAAGTTATCTTTTTTATCTAATATCTCTTGCGGGAAGTCGCCTTCATCTTGCAAAGCGTACGGCATAACAATATCATTTTCTTGCGCGTATTGAGCAATGGTGCGCCCCGCTGTCACCATAACTTCTGCAACAAAATCTCGACTTGGGCTGGTTTTCTGAGGCTCTATTTGCACTTTTTCATCAATGTATCTGACATCAACATTTGGTAAATTTAAACTAATCGAGCCACTCTTTTCACGAAAAGCTTTGTGCTGATCAATGAAAGTTTGAATGTTGGAAAAATCAGCGTTACTCTTGTTTTCCAACTCCACATCTACCGCCTCATAGGTAGTATTGGTTACCTTGATAGTACTGTGCACTACTTCAATGTCGCTAATAACACCCTCATTCATGCTTAAACCAATTGATAGTGCTGGTGAGGTTTCAGTTTCGCCTAAAGCAAGCGCTTTAGTGAGTGAAGTTGGCAGCATATGAATAATTTGCTCTGGCAGGTACAAATTAGAACCACGCTCACGAGCATATTCATCAAGTTCCGAACCAGAGTCAACAATGGTTGAAACATCAGCAATATGAATCCAAAGGCGATCGCCGTCCACACTAATCGCATCGTCGGCATCGTTTGAGCCTTCGTTGTCAATCGCATAACAGTTCATGTGTGTCAGATCAACGCGCTCAATCTCTGGCAGACTTACTTCAATCTCTTTGTCTTCTGGAATGCTAAACTTGGCAGGATATGGATTAAAGCTATCAGAGAAGTAACCCACTTTCAATAAGAATTTATAAGCAGACTCTTCGTTATTCTCAACACCGACGTGGTCTAGAATTTTGGCATGCTTTGACTGGTTTAATGCTACCTTAGCAGCTTCTTCTAGATAAGGCACATCTTGTTCATCAAAGGTATTATTGGCCAGATTGTCAATACAATGCTGCAGGCTTTCAGCTGCAATTTTTTCAGCATTACGCTTATCTAAAATCCCCTGAACTTGTGCTGTTGGACGTACAAAAACACTGTCTTTCTGCCAATAAAAATGCAGCCCATCTTCAACCAGCAAGCACGTACACCAAGCGCTTTGTGCACTATACTCATCAAACAGCCATTCAGTAATTTCTTCCAGTGTTAGTATTTCTTCTTGGAAGTCTGCAAGCACTTCCATATCAGCGTGCGCACACGACTCATTCACCTGAGTAAACTCAGGATGAATAAATCTAAAATCTTTTTCTCTGACTTTACGCGTTGTGCCATCGACAAATTCTAATTCAAATTTGTTCGAAACAACACTTGCAATGCGTGCAGGCTTGCCTTTATAGGCAACCAGTGAGTTAACCAAGACTAATTGCTTAGTCTAGAGTGTCTGTGTAATCTTCAGCTGACATTAATCCATCAATACCGTCTGCCTTAAATTTAACCAACCAACCATCATCATAACAACTCGAGTTCACCAATTCTGGCTCTGCGTCAAGCGCCTCATTAGCTTCAACCACCTCAAGATCAGCTGGTGCATAAACACCACTAGCGGCCTTAACTGATTCCACCACACAAAACTCATCTTCTTGAGAAGCTTCATCGCCTTCACCAGGTAATTCAACAAATACCATATCGCCTAATAAAGCTTGTGCATGATCAGTAACACCCATGGTGAACGTGCCATCACCGTTGTCTAGAATCCATTCGTGGGTTTCGGTGTATTTCCTATCGTCTCTTACTTCACTCATAACATTACTGCTTCTTTTTCCTATCTACTGCGTTAGATTTCTAAAATACTCAGTCGTGTAGATTAACTACACTTCTTTGAATTTTAGAAATCAGCCTTGTATATAAGAAAAATACTTGCAATCTCCTTTAATAAAATTTTTAAACTAATACTTTGCCATTTCTTACAAATGGCGGTTTGACTATTTTAGCGGAAACCAACTTATTTCGCATCTCAATTTCACACGATCCTGTTGTGCCCATTGGCACGCTGGCCAGTGCGATCGCCTTACCCATGGTTGGTGAGAAAGTACCTGAAGTCACTTCACCCTCACCCAAAGCGGTTACTACTTTTTGATGATCACGAATCACACCCTTGCCTTCTAATATCAAACCAACAATGGTTTTTTTAACCCCATCATCTCTTAATTTTTCTAGCGCCTCACGGCCAACAAATTGTCGATCTTCATTGTTTAAGTCAACCGTCCAAGTGAGTGCCGCTTCCAATGGTGATACTTCATCATTCATTTCCGAGCCGTACAAACTCATGCCCGCTTCCAAACGCAATGTATCGCGCGCACCCAAACCGCAAGGCTTAACGTCTGCCTCAAGTAACATTTTCCAGGTAAATTCTGCAGATTTTTCAGGAATCATAATTTCAAATCCATCTTCACCGGTATAGCCAGTACGGGCAATAAATAATCCGCCCAGGCTTGCCGCATTAAACGGTTTTAACTCGCCTGCCACTTCTTCTACACCAGGCATTGCAGCAAATACTTTTTCACGTGCATTAGGGCCTTGAACCGCAATCATGGCTAAATCTAACTTAGGCTCAACAGACACGTCAAAACCTTGTGCTTGTGCATTAATCCAGGCAATGTCTTTTTCAGTTGTGCCCGCGTTAATCACCATTCGGTAGTTTTCGTCATCAATATAGTAAACGATCAAATCATCAACCACACCGCCAGTTTCGTTAAGCATACAACTGTACAACGCCTTACCTGGAGTTTTTAATTTATCAACATCATTCGCAATTAACGTTTGCAGAAAAACCTTAGCTTGCTTACCTTTAAAATCAACTGTTGTCATGTGAGAGACGTCAAACATACCAGCATCAGTTCTGACTTGATGATGTTCTTGGATTTGCGAGCCATAATTCAGTGGCATCTCCCAGCCACCAAAATCAACCATTTTTCCTTGTGCGTCAACATGCGCTTGATATAAAGGGGTACGTTTCATAATATTTTCCTAGTCTTCCTGTTTGGTATATTTGCTAATCATTACCACTGTGATAATAATCAAAATAAAAGTAAGCCCCATAGTACCGAATAATTTGAAATTTACCCACGATTCTTCTGTGTGTTGTGCCACCAAACATAGCTCTTGCATAGTGGTGGTTGCACAATCTAGCTCTGTTAGTTCAATTTTAGGATCTAGGTCTGTGGATGAAAACAACAACTCTCGAGCTGATAGCGCAAGCTTTACATAATAACCGTTAACAATAGCAATACCTATAAAACCCAAGCCCCAAATCCAGCTCATTTGTCGCCATACTGCCGCTGGCAATTCTAACTCTTTGCCCAGCATTCTTTCAAGCAGTGGTTTTTTTCCAACCCAAATACTAACAATTAATACCGCAGCAAATACAACATACAACACACTCACCTTCCACATTAAAAATGCAGGATCTCTAAGTGCCAAAGTAACACCACCAAGTACTACTAACAACCCAAAGGTAATCAGATGCGTGTTTTCAAACTTGCCCGTTTGATAGCGAGCAATTAACATTTGTACAGCTGTTGCGCCAATCATGGCGTAGATTGCTGCATACAAGCCCATGGTCTTATAAACGATAAAAAATAAGGCAATGGGGAAAAAATCAAGTAAAAATTTCATAAGCTATCCTAAACATTTTGTAGAGCAAAAAATCTGGCCATCTTTGATAATGGCTTCATTTTCAGGCACATGTGTTTTGCAAACACTACATGACACCATCTTTGTTGACGAGGGTTGTGGCATGCTACTATTTTTTGGTTGTCTTAATTTACGCCAAATGCTAAAGCCTAGCCAAACAACCAAAACAACAATAATTAACTTTACAATTCCCATGAAAAACTCGCCTCAAAAGAATAGAATTTTACCAATGCTTGAGTGTATAATTTCCCCTTTTTATGTGTCTATAAAATACAATCACATTTCTGCCCGGGTGGTGAAATTGGTAGACACACAGGACTTAAAATCCTGCGCCTTCACGGGCGTGCCGGTTCGATTCCGGCCCCGGGCACCATATTCAATCAATTAAGACTTCTTCGGAAGTCTTTTTTTTGTCCACATAAAAAGCATCTATACTCCCATTAATACTCTCAATACCATTGATATAAAATAATCATATGGCAGACAAAACACCGGTGAAAATTAAAACACTCAACGACATAGCAGCACTCTGCGACTATTCGTTTGTCGACACACTTAATAGCGATCCAGAGGCAAAAACAGATGGCGTTGATCATCAGACTCGGCAAGTTTTCACCGGTCATTATGTGCGTGTCAACCCTACGCCTATTAAAGATCCAGAGTATATTACTCATAGCAAAGTCTTTTTTAAAGAGCTCGGTTTTTCAGATCAGTTGGCGCAAACTGATGATTTCATACGGCTGTTTTCTGGCGACAGTACGAGCGTTCCAAAACCGATGCATACAGCAGGTTGGGCAACGGGTTATGCCTTATCTATTTTTGGCACCGAATACTATCAACAATGTCCATTTCAAACGGGCAATGGTTATGGCGATGGACGTGCAGTTTCAGTACTAGAAGCGGTTATCAATAATCAACGCTGGGAAATGCAACTCAAAGGCGGTGGACGCACCCCTTATTGCCGGGGTGCAGATGGGCGCGCTGTTCTACGTTCAAGTATTCGCGAATTTTTAGCCCAGGAACATATGCATGCGCTTGGGGTGCCCACCTCAAGGTCACTCAGTTTGTATGTTTCAACATCAGAAAAAGTTAATCGCCCTTGGTATTCAGAAGACTCACATTCGATGGATCCTGATGTGCTTGTATCAGAATCGGTCGCCATTTCAACACGGGTGGCGCCTTCATTTATTCGAGTTGGTCAGCTTGAGCTGTTTGGCCGCCGTGCTCGCAAGAATGAACACCCAAAAGCGCTGCAAGAGCTAGAGATGATTGCGCTACATTTGATTGATCGTGAGTACGCTAACGTCATTGACAAAAAACTAAACACCGAAGAAAAAATAGTATTGCTCGCACGTGAGTTCCGTGGCCGACTTACGTCACTTGTGGCGAACTGGATACGCGTTGGCTATTGCCAGGGAAATTTTAATAGTGACAATTGTGCAGCGGGTGGATTTACCCTTGATTACGGCCCATTTGGATTTTGCGATGAATTCAATCCGCATTATCAACCCTGGTCTGGTGGCGGGGATCACTTTGCATTTCTAAATCAACCCGTAGCAGCTGAGCGCAATTTTCAAATGTTTTGTAAGGCAGTAGAGCCTTTGCTAAGCGCACATTCAAGCCATCTTCAAGAGCTTGAAGAAATTAAAAACAGTTTTGCACAAGTCATGCAAACACAAATGCAGAGAATGTGGGCTGACAAACTCGGCTTGGCTGATTTCAATGCTAAGCTATTTAGCGATCTGATAACATTAATGATGAAAACACCGGTGGATTACACTATTTTCTTTCGAGAATTGTCATCAATCCCACAAGATATGACACCACTCAAACAAAGCTTTTATACAAATTCAATCTCAGTAGAGATGGATGAACACTGGTCTGATTGGCTTAAACAATGGCAACAACTCAGTTGCAGTGCAGATAACTTAAAAGCCACTAAAACCGATTCTCGCGAAAAACTTTGTGAAAAAATGAAGCTCATCAACCCAAAATACAGTTTGCGCGAATGGTTCGTTAAGCCAGCCTATCAACAAGCTAGCGAACGAAATTACACATTAGTTCGAGAATTACAAGCGGTGATAACACAACCTTATGCGCAGCAATCTAAGGAAATTGAAGAGAAATATTACCGCTTAAAACCTGCTGAATTATTTAACATTGGCGGACTAACGCAATACAGTTGTTCATCATAAAAACCTTTTGGCTGATTAAATTAGCAACACTTCGTAGACAACCTAAGTAGTTTATAATTCATTTTATAATCACGATTAAAACAACTATTATGCAAAAAAATATTATCTCAACAGATCAAGCACCGCAAGCGATTGGCACCTACTCTCAAGCAGTTCATGTAACTGGCGGATCAACGGTTTATTTATCAGGCCAGATCCCCTTAATCCCTGAAACTATGGAGATGGTTGAGGGTGATATTAGCGCACAGATCCATCAAGTGTTTAAAAATCTTAGTGCTGTTTGTAAAGCTTCAGGTGGTAATTTAAATGATATCGTCAAACTTAATATTTTCTTAACTGAACTTAATAACTTTGCTATTGTTAATGAAATTATGTCGCAATATTTTGACCAGCCTTATCCTGCACGCGCTGCAGTTGGTATTAACGAATTACCAAAATTTTCCAGAGTAGAAATGGATGGTGTTATGGTTATTAAAGAAGGTGGCTACCACTTCTAATAACATGCATGATTTATCTGATCCGATTATTTCGATCAATGGATTAGGCCCTAAAGCGCAGGAAAAACTTAATGCCATTGGCATTTATAATTTGGAGCACTTGTTGTTTCATTTGCCCAGTCGCTATCAAAATAAAACTAAATTTGCCTCGTTAAACCAAGCGCAGGTTGGCACTGAGATATTAGTGCAATTAACCATTGATCGAATCGAAGAAGTGCCTACACGCCAGCGCCAACTTTTGTGTTATTTATCCGATGAACACAATCGAAGTTTAATTTTGCGGTTTTTCCATTTTAATCAACATCAAAAACAACAGCTCACCCGAGGAGACATTATTCAGTGCTTCGGCGAGCTGAAAATTGGACGTGACGGATTAGAGATGCATCATCCAGAATATCGTTTAATCTCCAAAGGCCAGCCCACTTTATTAGAAAAAACCCTAAGCCCTGTTTATCCATTAACCGCAGGCATTCATCAGCCACAATTAAAAAAATGGATTGATATTGCGTTGGAAACTTTAAAAAAATCGAATTTAATCGACAATTTTGAAAATTTGGCAAAAAACCCCATGCCAACTTTAAAACAAGCACTGCACACCCTACATCACCCTAAAATTGATGATAATATCGACCAAATAGCCAATTTTAGGCACATTTCTCAACAAAGATTGATTATTGAAGAGCTTTGTGCCCAACAACTGAGTCTACTCAAGCTCAAAAATGAGCGCAAACTCAAAATTTCCAATATTTTTAAAATTTCAGACAACCTATCTAATCAATTGTCTGACAATTTAGGCTTTGAATTAACCACAGCACAACAGCACAGTGTTGATGAGATTAATACTGATCTCAGCTCAAATCACCCTATGCTAAGATTATTGCAAGGCGACGTGGGCTCTGGAAAAACCATTGTCGCCGTATTCGCTTGTTTGCAAGCAGTTGAAAACGGATTTCAGGCAGCGGTGATGGCACCAACAGAGATTTTAGCGCATCAGCATTTTCATGGATTTAGTGACTACCTAGAACCACTCGGTATTAAAACTGCTTTATTAACTGGCTCTCAAAACAGTTCAGAGCGTCATGAGCAACTTGCGCTGATTAATTCCGGTGAAGCACAGGTTGTGATTGGTACGCATTCTTTATTTCAAGAAACGGTTAAATTTAACAGATTAGGATTAATCATCATTGACGAGCAACACAAATTTGGCGTCCATCAACGCCTCTCTCTTGCGCAAAAAGCACATAATACGCCACACCAGCTGGTGATGACGGCAACACCAATCCCGCGTTCTTTGACCATGAGTGCCTATGCTGATTTGGATTCATCTATTATTGATGAACTACCCCCTGGCAGAAGCCCGATCCAGACTGTAGCTTTAGCGAACGATAAAAAAGACAAGGTGCTGGAAAAGATCAAACAGGTTTGTGCGCAAAATAATCAAGTTTATTGGGTTTGTACGTTAATTGAAGAATCTGAAGTATTGCGTGCACAATCTGCCACAAATACACTTGAATTCCTACAAGAAAATTTAGCTGATTTATCTATCGTTCTTATTCACGGAAAGATGAATAAACAAGAAAAAAGCGATATTATGAGTCGCTTTAGTCGGGGCGATATTGATGTTTTAGTCGCCACCACCGTTATTGAAGTCGGTGTTAATGTGCCAAATGCCTCGCTCATGGTGATTGAAAATGCCGAACGGTTAGGTTTGGCGCAACTGCATCAATTGCGCGGTCGAGTGGGT
This sequence comes from Candidatus Thioglobus sp., assembly GCF_028599055.1. Classification (GTDB taxonomy): domain Bacteria; phylum Pseudomonadota; class Gammaproteobacteria; order PS1; family Pseudothioglobaceae; genus Thioglobus_A. The sequence goes on along the minus strand of NZ_JAQRMS010000005.1, from coordinate 10,245 downwards.
CGAGGTTCAGAGGCAAGTATTTGTATTTTGATGTACCAGGCACCACTAAGCAGTAATGCTATAGAGCGTTTGGATATTTTAAGGCAAACTAACGACGGATTCAAAATCGCTAATAAAGATCTAGAATTGCGCGGTCCTGGCGAAATACTCGGTACACAGCAAACTGGCATTGCTAATATGAAAATAGCTAATATTGTGCGCGATGGCTATCTACTTAAACAGGTTAATTATTATGCGCTTGAGTTTTTACAGTTTGATGAAAATCAACAACAAGCATTAATTAATCGTTGGATTACACACGACAAGACTCAATATGCCAACACTTAGCCTAAAATACACACCATGATTAATACAGAATCCTTAATCTGGCAAAGTTTATACACACTGGATGAGGCACCAAAATCCGTACAATTATGGCTTAATGATGAACACTCATTAACCGCTAAGCTCAAATCAATGTTTACAGATTTTTCGCTCGCTGTGCTTTCTCAACAGCAAACACAACCACATGCACACGAAGCTGAAATCATGCAAACTGACGAATTATGCGTGGTTCGTGAAGTGGAATTAATGGGTGATGGCCAAGTGGTGGTTTTTGCGCGATCAGTCATTCCAATAACACCTGATACCAAACAAATTCTTGAAATTGGTGCCAAACCTCTGGGCGAGGTTTTATTTAACCAGGCCGATATTCAACGCAGCCCTATGCAAATCACCCATACTGGCACTGTTTGGGGGAGAAGATCCTTGTTCACCTTAGGCAGTACCAAACTATTAGTAAGTGAATTTTTCATGGAAAGTTTATATGCGTGATCAACTGTTTAATCAAGATAACGATTTGGTTAACTTTACCTTTGATGCACAAGTGGCCAATGTGTTTGACGACATGGTAAGGCGTAGCGTTCCTGGCTATCAAGCGATGATTGAGATGATCGGCCTAAGTGTTAAAACCTATGGCCAGGAAAATACTAATTACTATGATTTAGGCGCCTCTACGGGCACTACTTCAGTTGCTATTGGCGTTAATAACCCACATACTAATAATCGAATTATTGCTGTGGATAACTCGCCCAGCATGACAAAAAAATGCAAAGCAAACCTAGAGTCAGTGGTTGATTATGCGGATGTTATCTGTGCTGACATTAACACCATTAAATTTAACAATGCTTCACTGGTCGTGTTAAATCTAACCTTGCAATTTATTAGTCCTGAAAATAGGCAAACCTTGATTAATAAAATTTACCAAGGGTTAAACCCGGATGGCGCTTTAATCGTGTCTGAAAAAATTCATTTTAACGACCCACACAAACAACAGTTAATGACCGATCTGCACTTAGACTTTAAACGAGCTAACGGCTACAGTGAACTTGAAATTGCAGCCAAACGCCAATCTATTGAAAATGTATTAATTACGGACGACAAACAAACGCACTTTCAGCGTTTTAAAACAGCTGGATTTAACACCAGTACTTGTCATTTTCAGTGTCTTAACTTTGCATCCTTTTTAGCGGTAAAATAGGCCTCACTATGTTACTCATGATTGACAATTACGACTCATTTACCTATAACCTGGTGCAGTATTTTGGCGAGCTGGGGCAAGTGGTTGAAGTCCATCGTAATGATGAAATTACCATTGAGGAAATTGAGCAACTAAACCCTGAATTTTTGGTTATCTCACCTGGCCCTTGCACACCAAACGAGGCAGGAATTTCCATTGAAGCCATTCAACACTTTAGTGGAAAAATTCCAATGATGGGTGTTTGCTTAGGCTTTCAAGCAATGGTTCAAGCATTTGGTGGCAAGGTTATTGGCGCTAAGGAAATTATGCACGGAAAAATTTCTAAAGTTCATCACACCAACAGTGGCATGTTCAGTGATTTAAAAAATCCATTGAATGCCACTCGGTATCATTCGCTGGTTGCCGACCAACTCACTCTGCCTGATTGCTTTACAACAACCGCTTGGACTGAAAATGAGGCGGGTGACATCGACGAAATTATGGGCATTCGACATAAAGATTTTGCACTTGAAGGTGTTCAATTTCACCCGGAATCTATTTTGACTGAACAAGGTCATGAGATGCTTAACAACTTTTTACAAGGAAAAACCTAACCACCATGGAAATTATTGACTTTTTATTAGCAGACGATCAGCTATTCACAACCATTACACTATTTGTTTTAATCGCCCTACTTATTGGCAATATCGTCGCAGACAAATTAAAAAAATATGAAGACATTGATGCTAACGCCGCTACCGAACTAATGGATGACGATAATTTAATTATTTTAGATGTTAGGGAACAAAAAGAAAGAAAGGCTGGTTACATTAAAGGCGATGTTCACATTCCACTAAGTGATGTTAAAAATCAATTGAGTAAACTAGATAAAAACAAATCAATTCTGGTTTATTGTCGTAGCGGTTCGCGTTCTGCACATATTGCCGGATTATTAACCCGAAACGAGTACGAAAAAGTATACAATCTTAAAGGTGGCATTCAGGCTTGGAAAAGAGCAAAAATGCCTGTTAGCACTTAATTACTAAAGGTACGATTATGAAAAAAAATAAAATTTACTGCAGCGATGCCTGTCCTTTTTGCCAGCGTGCTTACCAATTGCTTGAAAGACGCGGTATACCTTTTAAGAAGCATTATGTTAAAAGTCCAAGTGACTGGGATGAAGTCATGGAATTAACTGGTAGAAATACTGTGCCGCAAGTATTTATTAATGGTACGCATATTGGCGGCTTTGATGATTTAAGTGCAGCCGACCAATCGGGCAAATTGGATAAAATACTGGCTCAGTAATGAGTAACAAACTTAGCATTATTGGCGCCGGCGCCTGGGGGAGTGCTCTGGCAATTGCTCTAAGTGATAAATTTGACACCATTTATCTTCATACGCACACTAAAACTGAGTCTCAAACACTAAAGCCTCAGCATCATGCCCTACCAAAACCCTACACTGACAACATTGAAATTATTCATGGCTTTGAAGTGTTAAAGCATGTGGATGATATTCTTATTGCAACCCCTAGCTACGCGTTTAGCGAAGTGCTGGAAACACTCAAACCCTTAATAGCCTTGCAGCATAATATTGCCTGGGCCACTAAGGGATTTGATACTCGTGCACATTGTTTCTTATACCAAAGTTTCGAGCGTATTTTGCCCACACATCAGGGCTGCATCTTATCAGGGCCAAGTTTCGCCTTTGAAGTGGCTAGTCACAAACCTACTGCGCTGGTTGCCGCCTCTAAAGATAAAAAGACTCGGAGCCACTGGGCTGAATTAATTCATACAAAAACATTGCGCGCCTATACCAATAAAGATGTTATTGGCGTTGAAGTTGGCGGTAGTGTTAAAAATATTCTAGCAATTGCCGCTGGTATCGCTTCTGGCCTAGGCTACGGCATCAATACGCAAGCAGCCCTAATTACTCGAGGCCTAGCTGAAATGACTCGATTAGGCATTAGTATGGGCGCTAATCCTGATACTTTTGTCGGTCTATCCGGATTGGGAGATTTGGTACTCACTTGCTCTGATGACCTATCTAGAAACAGGCGTTTTGGCAAGGAATTGGCCAATGATCACAGCGTTAAAAATGCTTTGATCAATGTTGGCGCTACAGTCGAAGGCTTGAACACCCTGGATTTGATTTTATCAATTGCCACTGAACAACAAGTTGAAATGCCAATTTGTGAACAAGTATATTACGTCACCCAAGGCAAAGTAAGCCCAACAGAAGCGGTCAACCACCTCATGTCACGTGATCAAATTGATGAATGAAGCTTAGCTTATTGCGCCATGGAGAGCCAATTGGCGGGCGAATATACCGAGGCAATCAGGATGATCCATTAACAGACAAAGGCTGGCAACAAATGCTAGACTCTACCCAAGGTCAATCTTGGGAGTTAATTGCCACATCGCCATTATCACGTTGCCATACTTTTGCAGATCATTTGCAAACACAACTACAGGCACAATTAATAACACTGGATGATTTTTCAGAATTAGGCTTTGGTGATTGGCAGGGTTTAAGTAGTCAAGCTATTGGTCAGGATCGTGTTAATGCTTTTAAACAGGACCCTATTAACAACAAACCGCCCAATGCTGAAAACTTATATGATTTTCAACATCGTGTCTTAAATAGCTTTAACTCTATTGTTAATCATGAAGCCAACTCAATTTTAATTGTGGCTCACGCGGGTGTAATTCGCGTAATTAAATCACATCTACTTAATTTACCCATTGAAAAAATGTTTACAATAGAGGTTATGAGTGCCTCTTGTGAAAATTTTGAAATTTAAAGCCATTCTTTTAGCCTCGCTGCTAAGCGCATCAACAGCGCATGGGGATGAGTTTTGGGGTCTTGAATCTTGGATGAACTCATTACAAACACCAGATTTTGAAAAAATTAACAATGTTACTGAACGCAAACATGCCTTTTTCAAATACCTGTTGCCTGAAATTAACAAGCAAAATGAAAAAATAGTCCAGCTTAGACACGATATTAAAACAGGCAATATCAATCAATTCAAACTCGACAAGATTTATCAATACTACCGCGTAGAAAAAGACGATATCAACACGCTGTTAACTCGGGTTGATGTCGTTCCCGCCTCCTTGATTTTGGCACAAGGCGCCTATGAATCAAATTGGGGTAGATCTCGGTTTGCCAAATATTATCATAATTTTTTTGGACTCTGGTGTTTTAAAAAAGGATGTGGCATTGTGCCATTAAAACGAGATAAAGCCGCCACTCACGAAGTGGCAAAATTCTCCTCACTAAGTAAAAGCATAGAATACTATATGCGCTCAATCAATCGAAATTCCGCTTACAAAACTTTAAGGCAAATTCGTCGAAGCAAACGCGATCAACAATTACCCATTACTGGCATTGCGTTATCAGAAGGACTGGAAAACTATGCCGAAATTGGTTATGACTATGTAGAGACGGTGCAATCTATTATCCGTTACAACAAGCTAGACCAGTACGACTTCAAATCATAGCCAATAAAAAACCCGCATAAAGCGGGTTTTTTTGTAACAGCTTGAAAACGATTTAACGTTTTGAGAACTGCTCGCTCTTACGCGCCTTCTTACGGCCAACTTTCTTACGCTCTACAATTCTAGCATCACGAGTAACAAAACCAGCTTTACGTAAATCACCACGTAATTCATTGTCATACTCCATCAATGCACGAGTAACACCCAAACGAATTGCACCCGCTTGACCTGTATCACCACCACCACTCACCATGATATTGAAATCAAACTTATCTCTCATTTCAACAGTATCTAGCGGCTGGTTAATGATCATTGAAGAAGTTTCACGACCAAAATATTCATTCATTGGACGTTTATTAACGGTGAATACACCTTTACCTTTCGTCATGTAAACACGAGCTACTGATGTCTTTCTTCTGCCTGTTGCGTAAAATGTTTCTGTCTTTGCCATAATAATTCTTACCTTAAATATCTAAAACTTGCGGTTGTTGTGCACCATGTGTGTGCTCAGAACCTGCAAATACTTTCATCTTTCTAAACATATCTCTGCCTAGAGGACCTTTTGGCAACATGCCTTTAACAGCTTTGTTGATAATTTCTTCTGGTTTTTTAGCTTGTAAATCTTTAAATGCAATTGATTTTAAGTTACCTACATAGCCAGTATGATGATGATACATTTTGTCATCAAATTTTTTGCCTGTTACTTTAACCTTTTCAGCATTAACAATTACAATGTAATCGCCAGTATCTGTATGTGGCGTGTACTCAGGCTTATGCTTGCCGCGAAGGCGAGATGCAACTTCTGTTGCCAAACGACCCAATGTTTTACCGTCGGCGTCAACCAGGAGCCAATCTCTTTTTACTTCATGTGCTTTAGCGCTAAATGTCTTCATAATAATTCGTGTGTATCTTCAATCAGAATAATCGGACTATTATAATCACTTTTAACTTTGAGTGTTAGCTTATCGATTAATTTTGTCTTAAATTATTTTATTTAAAAGCCGTTATTTACGATTCGCGGTTATTATATCCACCTAATGATAAATTCCCATGCACATCTTGATTTCGATAATCTAAATACCATTGCAGAAAATGCAGTGGCACTAGTGCCTAGTATCGGCAAACAAAATTGGATTGATGTGCAAATGTATCCTTATTTTGCTTTTGGCATTCACCCGTGGATGGTTGATGCCCATACGCAGCAAGATCTAGATTATCTTGAATATCTAATTAAGTGCAATAATCCAGTTGCCATTGGTGAGTGTGGACTAGACTACCTTAAAGATATTGACAAACAAACCCAGCTGCATTTTTTTAATTCTCAGCTAATCATGGCAGAAAAATACAACCTTCCTGTAATAATTCATGCGGTTAAAGCGACAGAGGATGTTATTTTTTTACTAAAAAAACATCCAAAATTAATCGGTGAGATTCACGGCTTTTCTGGCAGTGAAGCCCAAGCCAAACAATTAACCAATATGGGATTTTATCTTGGCTTTGGCATGCAAATTCTTAACCAACAGTCTACCAAAATTCGACAAATTGTTAAAAACTGTCCGCTTGAATTTATTCTCATTGAAACGGATGATCATGTCAATCCAAATGATTTATCTTTAGTCGCACAAGAAATTGCCAACCTTAAACAAATACCTATAGAAGAAGTTGTGCAACAATGTGATAATAACGCAGTTAATCTATTTAATTTAAAATAGCAAAAAAACGAGAGGAAAATGGCTGGAAGTTGCGCACGTACTGAAATACTATTAGGTCAACAAGGTTTGGCAAGATTAGCTGAATCACATGTACTTATCGCTGGTCTAGGTGGTGTTGGTGGCGCTTGCGCCGAAAGTCTATGTCGAGCTGGTGTTGGCACACTTACCTTAATTGATTTTGATATCGTTGAGGCAACTGACTTAAACCGACAAATTATTGCACTTAACTCTACTTTGGGACTCAAGAAGGTAGATGTGTTGGCTGATCGATTACATGATATCAACCCTGATACAGTCATTTTGAAACGTGATGAATTTATTGATCGACAAAAAGCTGAATCAATTGCTACTGAGAGCGATTTAAGCTTTGTTGCTGATTGTATCGATGCCATTGCCTATAAAACTGTCTTAATTGATAGTTGTAACAAATCGGACATGCCAATTATTTCCAGCATGGGCGCTGGTGGCAGATTAGACCCGACACAGGTAAAAATTTCGCGCATGGATAAAACTCAAAATTGCGCTCTGGCCAGAGAAATGCGCAAACAGCTTAGAAATATTCATGCCTCGATGAAATTTCCCGTGGTGCATTCTACCGAATTACAAATTAAAGCGCTACCTCATAAAGCAGTGACCGTAACAGATACAGCGCCAGCTGGAAGACCTAGAGCTGTGAATGGTGCAATTTCCTATATGCCCAATATCTTTGGACTAATGATGGCAGGGCATATCATTCAAACATTACTCAAATCTTAATGGAGGAAAGCAAGGCTTTCCTCCTAAATATAAAAAAGGAGAAAAAATGGTTAGTACGCAAACCCCAATTTGTGACTTTAATTCACCGGCGGTTAATTTTGAACTAAAAGGTGTTGATGGAAAAATTCATACGCTAGACAGTTGTAAGGGTGAAAACGGCCTATTGGTGATGTTTATTTG
>NZ_JAQRMS010000005.1:0-2493 GCF_028599055.1 Candidatus Thioglobus sp. | reverse complement strand
AAACCCCAATTTGTGACTTTAATTCACCGGCGGTTAATTTTGAACTAAAAGGTGTTGATGGAAAAATTCATACGCTAGACAGTTGTAAGGGTGAAAACGGCCTATTGGTGATGTTTATTTGTAATCACTGCCCCTATGTCAAGGCTATTATTGATCGTATTATTCGTGACACTCAGGCGCTTAAAGATATGGGCTTAAATACGGTTGCTGTTATGTCAAACAACCCTGATGAATATCAAGAAGATTCATTTGAAAATATGCAAAAAATCGCCAAAGATATGAATTTTCCATTCCCGTATTTAATCGACGAAACTCAAACAATTGCCAAGGCTTATGGTGCTGTGTGTACACCTGATTTCTTTGGCTTTAACTCAGACTTAGCACTGCAATATCGCGGTCGACTCGATGCCTCAAGAAAAGAGTCTGCTGCAACCGATGTAAAACGCGACCTATTCGACGCTATGAGCCAGATAGCTAAAACTGGCCAAGGGCCTAAAGAGCAAATTCCATCAATGGGCTGCTCAATCAAGTGGTATTAAATATAATAAAAAACTAATATAACATAGTTAGCGTATAATTGCGGTCTTTGCCTGTCTTATAATTCCGTATGTCTGAAACAAACAACAAAAACCAGCCTTCAATAAAATTTAGTGACTTAGGTCTATCTAATTCTATTCTGGGTGTGCTAGATTCTATCGGCTACGAAACCCCTTCTCCGATTCAGGAGCAGTGTATCACTCACCTGTTAAACGGCGAAGATATCATTGGACAAGCTCAAACTGGTACAGGAAAAACAGCAGCATTCGCTCTACCGTTATTAGACAATATTGATCTTAACCTAAATGCGCCTCAATTATTAATCCTAGCACCCACGCGTGAATTAGCGATTCAAGTTTCAGAGGCTGTTCAGACTTATGCGCGCGGCATGAAGGGTTTTCATGTGCTTCCTATTTATGGCGGCCAATCTTATGATGTTCAACTGCGCCCTCTAAAACGTGGCGTACATTGTGTAGTAGGAACGCCTGGTCGTGTAATGGATCACATTAAGAAAGGCACCTTAAAATTGGACAACATTAAATCTTTTGTTTTAGACGAAGCAGATGAAATGTTAAAAATGGGCTTTATTGATGATATTAAATGGGTCATGGAACGCCTTCCAGAGCAGCGTCAAATTGCACTTTTTTCTGCCACCATGCCAAGCATCATTAAGCGCGTTGCAGAGAAATTTCTAAACAATCCAAAGGTTGTTAAAGTAAAGACTAAAACTGAAACAGCTACAAATATCGAACAAAAATATTGTTTAGTTGGTGGCTTGAGTCAAAAATTAGACGCGTTAACCCGAATTCTAGAAGTGATTGAATTTGATGCAATGATTATTTTTGCTAGAACCAAAACATTAACCGTGGAACTAGCTGAAAAATTATCAGCCAGAGGGTTTGCTGCTGAAGCCATCAATGGCGATATTCAGCAAAGTCAACGTGAGCGATTAATCAATAACTATAAAAAAGGTAAGATTGATATTCTAATTGCAACCGATGTGGCTGCTCGAGGTCTTGATGTGCCACGCATTTCTCATGTTGTTAATTATGACATTCCTCAAGATGCGGAAACTTATGTACACCGAATTGGTCGTACTGGTCGTGCAGGTCGCTCAGGTGAAGCAATTTTATTTGTGACTCACCGTGAACGTCGCATGTTGAACAATATTGAGCGTGTCACTCGTCAAAAAATTGATCCAATTGAATTGCCAACAGCAAAAATTATTAACGAGAAGCGTGTTGATACCTTTAAGAAAAAAATAACTGAAACCCTTAGCAACCAAGATTTAAGCATTTTTGAAAAGCTAGTGGCTGAATTCCAAGAGGCTAATGAAAACAGCTCTCATCTTAAAATTGCTGCAGCATTAGCTCATATTGCCCAGGGTGGCGAACCTTTGCTAATGTCTGAACAAGAGCCTAGTTATGGTCGAAACCAAAAACCAGGCGAGGAAAAAATAATCTCTGTTGAGGCAACTCAGTTAAAAGATCATCCACAAATTCCAATGCGTCGTTACAAGCTTGAAGTAGGCAATAACAACAACATTAAGCCTGGCAATATTTTAGGTGCTATTGCCAATGAAGCGGATATGGATAGCGAATACATCGGTTCTATTCAAATTTTTGACAACTGCTCAACAGTAGACCTGCCAGATGAAATGCCGGACGAGGTTTTTAAATTGCTACAAAAAACTGTGGTTAATGGCAAGCGCCTAAATATCGTAGAATTAACTGACAAGAATAATAAAACAACCGTTGGCGGATCACAAGGCGGCAAAAGAAACTTTGGTCGTAAAAAATTCTCTAAAGATGGGCGTGGCAATGGCCGAAATGGCAATGGTGGTGGTCGTAATAAAAATGGCGGTCGCGGTGGTAGAGATGGTGGCCGTGGTAGCGACAACAAAGGCGGCAGAAAGCCAAAATTTTCTCGCTCAAAACCAAAGAACAAATCCTAACT
>NZ_JAQRMS010000049.1:3832-9175 GCF_028599055.1 Candidatus Thioglobus sp. | reverse complement strand
AGCCAATATTTTGCCAAGTTAATGAATTTTTATCCATTAACTGTGTCATTTTTTCAGTCTCACCTGCTTGAGCATGCTTAACAATTTGAGCAGCAATATTATCAACAAACGTTTTTGCTAGTAAGCTTGTTAGATGGGTGTTAATTTCACCCTGAACCTCTTTAAAAGTCTTTTGGCGCTGTGCTAATTTATCCTTTAGGTGAATCACCATGTAACGATCACCACCCAACTCTAAGACTTCAGAATTCTCTTTTTTGTTTAATACAACATCACTAAAAGCCGCACTCACAACCTTTGCATCAAATTGCGTAGTTTGAGCGTTAAAAAATTCAGTTGTTTGCAGGTTAAGCCCCATCTGGCCAGCAAGCTCTTCTAAGTTTGCTTCATAAGCTAAATTGGCCATTTGCTCAGTCAAGTTATACAAATCCTTTTGCGCTTTAGATTGTGTATAAAGCTGGGTTAATTCAGCCTTTACAGCATCAAATGACTTAACAACATCTGGCTTAATCGCATTTAACTTGATAATATGATAGCCAAATTCAGATTTAACCAACCCACTTAACTCGCCTTCTTTCATGGCAAATACACTGTCTTCAAATGCACCCACCATCACACCACGGCCAAAGTAGCCTAAATCACCTGCTGAATCTTTGGAGCCACTATCAGCAGAATATTCACTAGCAAGTTTGGCAAAATCACCCCCCTGTTGAAGTAATTCAAGCACCTTATTAGCAGTTGATTCGTCTTCTATAAGGATGTGCTGAGCTTGACGCTCCTCGTCTGTGGTGAATCGAGCCTGCTCATCTTCATAAAAATTAAACAACTCATCATCGGTAACACTAATCTTTTTGGCAATTTCAGTTAATGACAGCTCAACAAACTCTAGCTTAACTTGCTCAGGCGCAAAGAAAGATTCTTTTTGGTTATCAAAATAATCTTTAACACTCTTCTCATCCACCTTTACTTTTGAAGTGTAATCATCTGCATTGAGTTGAATATAAGCAAACTGACGCTGCTGATCATTCAACTGTTGCAAGCGGGTTAATTGTGATGGCAACATAAATGCTGAATCCAACAGGTTGTATTTGATTTGATTTTGAGTCAGCTCTTTTGCTTTAATCGTTTCATATTGAGCTGGCGTATAACCATTCAGTCTTAATAATTGCTTATATTTATCAATTGAAAAACGCCCCTCTTCAGCAAATAAATCACTCGCTTGGATTACTGCATTAAGCTCAGCAGTTGTGGTTGCATGCGCCATGCGCTGTGCTAATTGGGTTAATAGGCGTCTATCAACCATTTGATTAAGAATTGATTGCTTTAAAACATTGTCAAACGCTGTATCGTATTTTTCAGCCAACTTCTGCTGTAAGCGTCTTTTTTGGGGATTGAATTCAGCCAAAAACTCATCTTTATTAATCTCCTCACCATCGATACTAGCTACCACCACATTAGAGGTGCCCGTAAAGTATTCGTTAATACCAAATAAAGCGAAAGGTACGGTAATTAAACCAACGATTAAATAGGCTAACCAGCCTTTAGTTTTGTTTTTAATAGAGCTTAGCATAAGGATAAAGTTGCTTGCCATTTAACAAATAAATGGCTATACATTAAATGAATAAAAAGTAAGGATTATAAACGAAAAAGTTTATCAAAAAAAACGGTGTTTTTGCTTATCTAGATAAATTTTAAATTCACTGGCCATTTAGACAGCACTCACCAACTTTAAGTATGCATCTTGCTACTAAATTTAATAATTAAATTCGATAATAATTTAGACGAAAAAAAAGATAGCTAATGCTACCTTTTTTTAACTTGCGTAAAACGCAATAAATATGGCGATCCGGAAGGGATTTGAACCCTCGACATCCTGCGTGACAGGCAGGCACTCTAACCAGCTGAGCTACCGGACCGAAATGTTTTTTTGGTGGGCGATACAAGACTTGAACTTGTGACATTCGCCTTGTAAGGGCGACGCTCTACCAACTGAGCTAATCGCCCAAAAAAACATATGCCCAACACTTAAGATTAAGCACGGGGCATATTATACTGAAAAAATCTTAAGAGTTAACTGATTCTTTAAGTAATTTACCTGCTTTAAAAGCTGGTACTTTAGAAGCTGCAATTTGAATTGCTGCACCTGTTTGAGGATTGCGGCCTGTGCGTGCTGCACGGTCTCTAACTAGGAAGCTGCCGAAGCCTGTGATTGCTACGCTATCGCCTGCTGACAATGCTGAAGTAATCGCACCTGTTGTTGCGTCTAATGCGCGAGCTGCATCTGCTTTTGTTAAACCTGATGTTTCAGCAATTGCTGCTACTAAATCTGACTTGTTCATTACTTATTCTCCTGTTTCGTAAATCGTATTTCTTAATTGAAATTTCTTGTGCTTTTTTGTTAAAAGCTTTCAATGAATTATCCATTAAATACCCATACTGTCAACGTATTTTTAAAAAAAATATGGTTAGCTGGGTGTATTAGTTTTTGCTGATATTTTAAGCTGTTGAATTAACGGTAAAAATCGCTCTTTCCAAATGCTTGGCGTTAGCTCACCAATGTGCTTATCTCTTATAATTCCTTGACCATCAACCACAAAAGTCTCTGGTGTTGCGTACACGCCAAGCTCTAATCCTAGCTTTCCTGACTCATCAAAAATAATTTTGTCATAAGGGTTGCCTAAACGATTTAGAAAAACCTGCCCTTCCTTGCGCGTATCTTTGTAATTAACACCCACCATTTGCACCGAATTTGTTTTAGCAATTTCCATCAACATTTGATGTTCTGCACGACAGGTGACACACCATGATGCCCACATGTTAACCAAACTCACCTGATCTTTAAGTAACGAATGGGTTGAATAGCTTTCTGCTGTTTTAAAATCCTCTACCATTAAATTCGGGAAAGGCTTGCCAACCAAAGGAGAGGGAAGTTTTTTGGTATCTCGTCCCAAGCCATCAAACAAAAACCAGGCCAAAATTACAAAAATGGTTAGTGGCGCAAATTTACTCATTATATCTAGCCGGTTTTTTAATTGCTTGTGCTTTAGATAGCGCATCAGCCACCTCTGGTGGCATATAGTTTTCATCATGCTTGGCCAGCACCTCTGTGGCTATAAACGTGCCATTAACCAATGATCCGGTAGTAATAATACCTTGACCTTCTCTAAATAGATCTGGCAAGATACCCTTATATTTAACCTTGAACGTGTTTTTATTATCAGTCACATCAAAGCTGACTTTAATGCCATCACGCTTAACGCTATCCATACCAACCAATCCGCCTAGGCGAAAACTTTTACCGGTTGGCGCTTTACCTTCAACCACATCCGTTGGTGAGAAAAAATACAGCAAATTTTCGTTAAATGCCTTTAAACCGAAGTAACCCGCCAAACCAACACCGGCAACCAGCATGGTCACCAAGATCATTCTATTTTGTCTTTTTGTCATGAGTAATTAATTCCTTGAATATTTAAGGCGTAATTGCTTAAATGTATTGTTATGAATGGTTTTTGTGCGTATAAACAATCCGCCAATAACCACAAATGCCGTTAAATATGAAAACCAAATATAAAACGCATACTTACCATAAGGTAGAAATGAAAAAGTTTCTGCTAATGTCATTTGCCACTCTCCATAATAATTTTTTTAACCCAGCCACTATTCTGCTCTTGAATCAGCACTTCGTCACGCGCACGCATTAACATTAGCGCACCATATAACAACTTAAACGAAATACCCATTAGCACCAACGGCATTAACATGTCGCTATGAATAGCAGGCTGTGCAATTTTCTCAATAGAACTCACAGAAGCACCTTGATGTAGCGTGTTCCACCAGGTCACTGAATAATGAATAATTGGAATGTTAACCAGACCAACAATCGCCAAAATAGAGCTGGCTTTAGCTGCTGTTTTTGGGTTGTCAAAGGCATTGTTAAGAGACATATAAGCCAAATATAAAAATAACAAAATAAGCTCGCTGGTAAGGCGTGCATCCCAAACCCACCAAGTGCCCCACATAGGCTTACCCCAAACCGCACCCGTTACTAGTGCTAAAAAAGTAAACGAGGCGCCAATTGGTGCGGATACTTTAGCCACGACATTGGCCAGCTTAATTTGCCAAATAAGGCCAATCCCGCCTGATATCGCCATTACTACGTACACAAACATACTCATCCAAGCTGCTGGCACATGGATGTACATAATGCGGTAACTTTCACCTTGTTGGTAATCAGCCGGGGCAATAATCAAGCCCCAATACAAACCCACCAAGGTAATTAATATAAATGGGTATAAAAACCAAGGAATAATTTTATGACTGATTGAATAGAAATTTTTAGGGGAGGCAAATGCCTGTATCCATTTCCACATAATATTTACGTTCTCAAAATTTGATAATCATTTTAAGGATTTTTGCGCTACGTTGTTGCGTAAATAAGTGGGCAATGGCAAATTATCATCTAACGGCAATCCTTGTGCGATGTGATTTAAGGCTAGTTCAATTAAATTTTCAGCCATTGGGTAGAATTGCGCTTGATAATCCACCACGCCAGTTGCTTCAACTAACGCTTGAGAATATGCACCCCAGCCACTACCAACCCCTAAATAATTAGCGCCTAATTTAGGTGCATCTTCAGGTTTAAAAATTGCTTCACCGGTAAATCTACCTTGGTTAATTTGCGCCCAGTAAACCTCGTTCATTCTTGCGTCCAAAGCGATGGCAACTTTGTCCGTGTTAAATTTTTGCTGAGCACCAAACCCAACCAACTCCAAGGTTGAAAACCCTAAAGTAGGAATTTCAAAAGCCAGCGACATGCCCTGCACCACACTCACACACATTCTAACACCGGTAAACGCACCCGGACCTTTGCTATAAACAATTAGATCTAAATCTTTAACAGATAGCCCGGTTTCATCCAGAACCTCATCGCACAAAGGCAATATTAACCCTGAGCTTTTTGCCACATCTTTTAAAAATCGGGAAGTTTTGGTTGAGTTTGTATAAAGACTCACCGAACAAACTTCGGTGCAAGTATCAATGGCAAGAATATTTTTCATGTAGAGACCATTGCATTAACCCGGTACGGTTTAGGGAGTGTGGAAAATGGTGTATTTTTCATCCAAAAATGAGAAGAATAGCTAGCTATTTGACGAATTTTTAGATGAAAAAGATACTGTATTGTGTATTTCATAAATTGTATTGGGTTGATGTAATGATCTCTTTCACTATTTTACAATCTTTTCATATTTATTGTATAAACGCAAAACCAATTGTCTGCGCTTTGCCAATCTTTGCGGATGTCTAACTGGATGATAATAACTCGGGCCCTTGACCAAAGCCACCAAA
>NZ_JAQRMS010000049.1:0-3732 GCF_028599055.1 Candidatus Thioglobus sp. | reverse complement strand
CTATTTTACAATCTTTTCATATTTATTGTATAAACGCAAAACCAATTGTCTGCGCTTTGCCAATCTTTGCGGATGTCTAACTGGATGATAATAACTCGGGCCCTTGACCAAAGCCACCAAAGTTGCCACCTCTTCCAAAGATAAGTGTTTAACACTTTTATTAAAATAAAATTGCGCAGCCTGATCAAAACCTTTAACACTTAAATTACCCTTTTGCCCCAAGTAAACATGGTTCAAATAATAATTAAGAATAAATTCTTTATCAAAAGCAGCCTCTAATAGTAGCGCCATTACAATTTCTTTAAGCTTACGATCAAGTGTACGCTCACGCGTTAACAGCTCATTTTTAATCAATTGCTGAGTTAGTGTACTGGCACCACGCAACGGCTTATCATAAAACACATAATCACGAACAACTCGCGCAATCTCTTTAAAATCCACCCCAAAATGATTAAAAAATGATTGATCTTCGGTTAACAACAGCATATTGATTACCACTTTTGACTGTTGCTCAAAGCTTAAAAAATTAGGATTTTGTGGCTTTGAAAATTCCTTCTTAACTTGATTATCAAGCTCGTTCACATATAGAATAAAAGCTACAAAACAAAGCGCTGTGGCATATTTAAGCCCTTTTAAAAAAAAATTACTCATAGCTTGCTAACTTGAGCTAAACTTTCAAAGCGCCCACCATTGCCAATAATAATATGATCCAACACACGCACTTCAATCAGCGCTAATGCCTTTTTGATTCGCTTGGTAATGTCAATGTCTGCCTGTGAAGGGCTAGGATCG
The DNA here is from genome assembly GCF_028599055.1 of Candidatus Thioglobus sp. Lineage (GTDB taxonomy): Bacteria > Pseudomonadota > Gammaproteobacteria > PS1 > Pseudothioglobaceae > Thioglobus_A. The sequence goes on along the minus strand of NZ_JAQRMS010000049.1, from coordinate 2,940 downwards.
CCCGAGGGGTGGTTATGTGCTAAAACCACCGCACAAGCATCTTTTTCAAGTGCTATTTTCACCACTTCTCGCGGATGTATACTGGCTTGATTAAGTGTTCCCGTAAATAAAATATCAAACTCAATTAATCGATGCTTTTGATCCAGTAACAGAACTGCAAATTGTTCACGGCTTGAATAACCAATATGCAAATGCAAATACTGGGCAATTTGTTCAGGCTTGGTAAACGCATCACCCTTAGAGAGTCCTGATTCAAAATGGCGCTTTGCCATTTCTAGAGCTGCACGCAAATGTGCATATTTAGCCTTACCTAAACCCTTGCCTTGGCAAAATTCTTTTTCACTAGCACTGAGTAAATTATGTAACGAACCAAACTGATCAAGCAAATCCTGCGCTAGTTCTACCGCACTTTTGCCTTTCACGCCCGTGCGCAAAAATATCGCCAACAACTCAGCATCACTGAGACTGATCTCGCCAAATTTCAGTAATTTTTCTCGTGGTCGGTCGTTTTCGTGCCAGTCAGTTATTGCCATTTTTTTATTTGGAGATCCTATTTTCTAAATCATTAGGTGCAACAAAAAAGTAGCGCCTACCCTGTTTAGTTTTTACCAACAACTTTAAATTATCTGCCATCTCCAATAGATCCTTACGCGCAATATCGTATGATATCCCATGAGATATTTGATGTTCATCAACTACATAACTAAACCTTGGGTGTTTTAAAGCATGTCGCAATAACGCCAACTGTCGGTAGTTTAACTTACCTTTTAATTTTGGATTGTTAACAAGTTTTTGCTCAGCTTCGCTAATGCCTTGTATCTTTATATCTAGATAATGATGCAAGGCATCTATTGCTTGACGAATTACATCGAGCTGATGCAATATGAAATAAGTTAGATCATTGTCATCAGTTTCAGTATGTAAAAATGCCTTGCCATATTGTGTTGAAGACTTTTTAATTACTCTTGAAATTGAAACAAATTCAACCAGCCAATAACCATGTCTTGCAGAAAGCCAATAAAATAAAGCTCTCGCAACCCTTCCATTTCCATCGCAAAATGGATGATCATATGCCAGCATAAAGTGAAGAATTATCGCCCTAAGCATTGGGTGAATAAAATGCTTATCATTCATACTATCTGAATTGGCAAAATCACACATTTTTTGCAAACGCTCATCTAACTCACTTGCCAATGGGGGAGTGTGCAACTTATCTTGTGTGGCATTATCAACAACATGAATGTCATCATTTTCTGTTCTAAATCTACCAACTTCATTATCATTAAGTGCACCTTTCGTAAGAATTTTGTGCAATTCAAAAACAATAGATGGCGTTAATTTTTCATCCTTAATCTCACGAATAAATTGCATAGCATGATAATTATTAAAAATCATCTGCTCACTTTTATCTTTTGGTGCTCTTTGTTGACGAATCATCTCTTTTGCAACATCACGGGTTGTTGATGCTCCTTCAAGTTGACTAGAATTAATTGCCTCCTCAATTAAAGATCTAATCAGATAAGTATCGCGCATTTTGGCATTAGTAATAGCTTCGCTGGATTGGATAGCGCCACAGGCATGCCTATCTAACCAATGTAGTTGTTTGTGCACCGCATCAATTAATGAATAATTAAATTTACTCTGGTGTTTATCCACCAATGACACACCATTTGATAAACTATTCCTAGCACTTTTAATTGCAAACCACCACTGCTCATGAGTCAGCTCATCGGGTGGCGTTAAATGGCGTAACTTATCCCAATGAACATACCGACCTTTATCATCAAAAACTGAAGAACGGCTAACTAAATTTATCAACTCACCGCTTTTGGCAATGCGATGCATAATGTCAATAAAATTTGGTGGTGATACTGGTATTTTCATTTGTATTTTCTATTAAAAAACAATGTATTACATATATAGTTGCTTTAATTATACTTTCTTTTTTAAAACAAGTATTAAATAATTTAGGAAATTATTGAAATGCGTATTTTTCAGAGCAGACCATGCATGCTCAGGTGGTTTTTTGGGTGATTTATCTAATTCAGCAAGCCTTGCTTGCTGAAAAATGGCTAAAAATAAGGGTTTTTAGGCTTTTGAGGAAGGCAAGGCTTTCCCCACTTGGGTTTTTAAAATAATCCCAATTTATATTTCAATTGATAAAAAGTAATACTATAATAGTATTACTTATAAAAATAAGGAAAATATTATGCGAATTACTGAAAAAGGACAGGTTACCATTCCCAGAGATATTAGAGAATTTCTTGGCGTCATGCCAAAAAGTGAAGTGGAATTCAAACAAGATCATGGCAAAGTTTATATTGTTAAAGCTGATAAACCTATTAGATCAAACAACAAGTTCAAAAAACTTAGAGGTATTGCCACAGCCAACATGTCAACTGATGAGATTATGACACTAACAAGGGAGACATAATGAACGGCGTATTGGTTGATTCATGTGTGCTACTTGATTTATTCACCAATAATCCAAAATTTGTAGATTGGTCAGAATCCACACTACAGCAATATAGTCAAACCAATACGCTATACATTAACTCAGTTATCTATACTGAAATATCCATCGGATTTGAAAAGATTGAAGAAGTAGAAAAAGCTGTATTCAGCCTCAATCTTAAAGTTTTAGAAGTGCCTCGTGAAGCGTTATTTCTCGCTGGAAAGGCATTCCTAAAATACAGGAAAAACACAGGCACTAAAAATTCTACACTGCCAGATTTTTTCATTGGCGCCCATGCAAGTGTCTCAGGATTTGGACTCATCACCAGAGATAAATCTAAATATAACACGTACTTTCCAAAAATAGAACTCATACATCCTGAAAACACAAAATAAGTACCGTTAAAAATTTCGAAAATAATCGAAATGAATAAATTTAGCTGCCAATAACTACTTAAAAAGATGCAAGCAAGGCTTGCACCTCTA
>NZ_JAQRMS010000048.1 GCF_028599055.1 Candidatus Thioglobus sp. | reverse complement strand
TGATTGATGTGCCACCGCCAAGTAAAATACAGGTGGTGTTGGCGATGGGGATATTCCAGTATTGTTTGTTGTCTTGCTCTTCAGTGAGGTACAAAACACGCCCATCTTTTTGCATCACTCGACATTTGTCCAAATAATAAATATTGGCGCGTTTAGAATGTAGAATAGCTTTCAGGTCGCTTAATTGTTGCATGTAATAAAATGTTTAGCCTTATAATCTTTATGATTATAACCCTAGAAAGGATTGCAACTCTAATTGGATTAAAGCTTAAGTCTTAATATTAACTCCTCTTTTTAACAAATAAAATGCCACAACCGCCAGTAATATAATCATTGATGTTAGTACCATCATTGAGGTTATAAAATCCGTGGTGGAACTACCCAAAAACCCCATTCTAAAACTGTCAACCATATAGTAGATCGGATTAAATTTACTCAACATTTGCCAAAACTCCGGCAAGATTTCAATGCTGTAGAACATGCCACCAAGATAAGTCATTGGCATTAAGATGAAGGTTGGCACAATAGAGATATCGTCAAAGGATTGGGCAAATACAGCGTTAATAAATCCAGCCAATGAAAATAAAACAGCTGTTAGTAGGAAGGTTATTAGTACAATACCGACACTGTGAATGGATAAATCAACAAAAAAAGATACCGCTATAAACACACCCAAGCCCACTGAAAATCCTCTAGCAACACCGCCAGAGACATAGCCTAATAAAATTACCCAATAAGACACAGGTGAAATTAACAGCTCCTCAATACTGTGATTAAATTTTGCCAAAAAAAACGAAGATACGGTGTTGGCGTAAGCATTTTGAATAACCGTCATCAGAATAATGCCTGGAATAATAAACTGTAGATAATCCACGCCCTGCATAGATCCGATGCGCTCACCCATTAACCCCCCAAAAATAAGCAAGTACAAAGAAGTGGTGATAATCGGCGGAAAAATAGTTTGCACCCAAATTCGTGAAAATCTTAAAATTTCTTTAACAACAATGGTTTTATAAGCAATCCACATATCAATCTTCTCGTGATGTTAGGCGTAAAAATAAGGTTTCTAGTCGATTTTGTGCACTTCTAACATGTTCAATTTCAATCCCTTCTTTCCCCAAAGTTTCAAGTGCCTTACTAACACTTAACTTGTCTAAAACCACCTGCATTGAATGATCATCTAACCTTTCAACTGAAAAGCTTAGCGCTGGTAAAGGATTTGGCAAAGACTTGCCACTTTCCAAAATTAACACCTGTTGAGAAACTTTAGCTAATAGAGCTTTCATACTACTCTGCTCAATCACTTGGCCTTTGTCCAAGATGGCAATATTGCGACACAAAGACTCAGCCTCCTCTAAATAATGCGTGGTTAAGATGATTGTCATCCCCTCGTTATTTAGCTCTTTTAGAAAATCCCACATTGAACGACGAATTTCAACATCTACGCCGGCACTGGGCTCATCGAGGATTAAAATTTTTGGCTCATGCATAAGCGCCCTGGCTAGCATTAATCGTCGCTTCATACCGCCAGATAAAGACTTGGCCATATCTGTACGCTTATCCCAAAGCTCTATGCGCTTCAATAATAATTCCGCCCTTTGTTTGGCCTGATGGCGATCAATGCCATAATAGCCCGCTTGATTGATCAAGATTTCTTCAATGGGTTCAAATGGATTAAAGTTAAATTCTTGTGGCATTAACCCAATCATGCGTTTCACTTTGTTAAGCTCACTGGCTTGATCTAACCCCATTACAGACACATCACCTGATGTCTTATTAAGCAAAGAGCAAATAATACCAATCATGGTGGTTTTTCCAGCACCATTACTACCTAACAACGCAAAAAAATCACCCTGCTTAACACTTAAATCCACCTGTGACAATGCCTGAACATTATTAACATAGGTTTTGGTTAGCTTTGAAATCTGTAATGCATTTGACATGTAGTAGTTAGTCCAATTAAAACAAAAAATTAAATCATCAAACAAGTGGTAAAAAGTATTTTAACATTTATCCCCTTTTAGCGCCTATTTTTGCGATAATTATCACCTTTAAATGAGTAGTGAAATTTACATTATGTCTACAATAAAAAATATAGAATTACCAGACATTGGCGACTTTGACGAAGTTGAAGTTATTGAGATTTTAGTGAGTGTTGGCGACACAATTGCAGCTGAAGACAGCATAATAACTTTAGAAAGCGACAAAGCTTCAATGGAAATTCCAACGCCGAGTGCTGGTGTCGTTAGTAGTATCAATGTTAATATTGGTGACAAAATCAAACAAGGTGACTTAGTTATTTCACTAGAAAGTGGCGATGATGCAGCGACTGATAACAACACAAACACTGAACAATCTGCGCCAACAGAAGCAGTAGAGGCAAAAATAGTGCCTGTCACTGTGCCAGATATTGGTGACTTTGACCAAGTAGAAGTGATTGAAATTCTTGCCCAAGTTGGCGATGAGCTTAATGAAGAAGACAGTATTATTACCCTTGAAAGCGACAAAGCTTCTATGGAAATTCCAACGCCAATTGCTGGCAAAGTCGTTGATATCAACATTGCCCTGGGTGATAAACTTAGCTTGGGCGACCTAATTCTAAACATTGAAAGTAGTGCAGCTACTAGTGCAGCCACAGAAGCGCCAGTCAAAAAACCCAGCGCACCAGTAGAGCAAAAACCAGCAACTACGTCAGCACCGGTAGCAAAATCAGCTGCCACCTTAGATCAATCAGTTTCCAATACACCGAAAGGAGAATCACACGCCTCTCCTTCAATTCGAAAATTAGCCAGAGAGCTAGGTGTCGATTTAAGCAACGTATCCGGCAGCGGCCCTAAAGGTAGAGTACTTGACGAAGATCTAAAAGGTTATGTTAAACAAATTATCACTTCAGGCGGCATGGGTGGTGGATTACCTAAAACACCAGTCGTTGATTTTTCTAAATTTGGCGAGACGGAAGCATTAGCCTTATCAAGAATCAACAAATTATCTGGCAAACATTTGACCGCTTGCTGGCTTAACATTCCACATGTTACTCAATTTGATGAAGTTAATATCGACCAAATGGAGGCATTTAGACAAGAGCAAAAAGCCAAAGGTGTTAAGTTGACGCCACTGGTATTTATCATGAAGGCAGTTGTTCAGGCGCTTAAAAATCACCCAAGATTCAACGCCTCATTAGATGAATCGGGTGAAAACCTCATCCTTAAAAAATACTTTAATTTGGGTATCGCTATGGACACACCGAACGGCTTGGTTGTTCCAGTTATTAAGGATGTTGAGACTAAATCACTGACTGATTTAGCAACAGAATTGGCACAAACATCAGCTAAGGCACGTGACGGAAAACTTAAACCAGGCGATATGCAAGGTGCTGGCTTTACCATTTCAAGTTTAGGTGGCATTGGTGGTACACAATTTACCCCAATTGTTAACTCACCTGAAGTGGCTATTTTGGGTGTGTCAAAATCACAAATGAAGCCAACCTGGGATGGTAAAAACTTTATTCCGACATTAACACTTCCACTGGCTTTGTCTTATGATCACCGCGTTATTGATGGTGCTCAAGGTGGTCGCTTTATGGCAGACTTAAATTCAATTTTAAGTGACATTAGAGAGATTTTATTATGATTACCAAAACCCAAGTTGTTGTTATTGGATCAGGTCCAGGCGGCTACACAGCCGCCTTTAGAGCGGCTGACCTAGGCAAAGAAGTTACACTAATTGAACGTTACGACGCGCTTGGTGGCGTGTGTCTAAATGTTGGCTGTATTCCTTCAAAGGCACTACTGCATACGGCAGAAATTATTAATGAAGCTAAAGAAGCATCACATTTAGGGGTGAGTTTTAACGAGCCTACTATCGATATTGATGGTGTTCGAGGCAACAAAGAAAACATAGTATCCAAACTAACTGGCGGCATTAAAGCGCTTGCTAAAGCGAGAAAAGTCAATGTCGTTACTGGCTACGGAAAATTTATCTCCAATAATCAAATCGCTATTGATGATAGTGACGAAATTATTGAATTTGAACAATGCATTATTGCCGCTGGATCGCGCGTTACCAAAATTCCTGCCTTTCCATTTGATGACCCTCGTGTAATGGATTCTACCGATGCACTAGAATTATCGGATGTGCCAAAACGCCTGTTGATTGTTGGTGGTGGCATTATTGGCCTTGAAATGGCAACCGTATATGAAGCACTAGGCAGTGAAATTACCGTGGTTGAATTATCCGATCAATTAATTGCTAGCGCTGATAAAGATATTGTCAACCCTTTATATAAACGCATTAATAAACGTTATGCCAATATTTTCTTAAATACCAAAGTAGCCAGCATGGAGGCTTTAGATGAAGGTATTAAAGTAGGCTTTGAAGGTAAAAAAGCGCCAGAATTTGATACTTTTGACAAAGTGCTTGTTTCCATTGGACGCTCTGCCAATGGAAAATTAATTGGCGCTGATAAGGCTGGAGTTGAGGTTGATGATTGGGGCTTTATCAATGTTGATAAACAAATGAAAACCAATGTTGAAAATATTTATGCCATTGGTGATATTGTTGGTCAACCAATGCTTGCGCACAAAGCGGTTCATGAAGCTAAAGTGGCAGCCGAAGTAATCTGTGGACACAAATCTGGCTTTGATGCACTAACCATTCCATCAGTCGCCTACACCGATCCTGAAGTGGCCTGGACCGGCAAAACTGAAAAAGAGCTTAAGGCCAAAGGCGTTGATTACGAAGTAGGAAAATTCCCTTGGGCTGCTTCTGGTCGAAGCTTAAGCATTGGCAGAAGTGAAGGTGTTTCAAAAGCCCTATTTGACAAAAAAACCCACCGCATATTAGGCATGGGTATTTGTGGAACAAATGCTGGTGAGCTTATCGCTGAACCAACACTAGCCATTGAAATGGGCTGTGACATGTCTGATATCGCCTTAACCATTCACGCCCATCCTACTTTAAGTGAAACTACCGCCTTTGCCGTGGAAATGGCTGAAGGCACTATTACCGACTTATTACCTCCAAAGAAACGATAAAACATTATGGATATTTCGCAAGCAAGAAAAAATGCCATTGATAATCAAATTCGCCCTTGGGGCGGCTTAGATTATATTGCCAACAACGCACTCAGAGATATACCTAGAGAAGATTTTGTTCCTGATAATTATAAAAATCTAGCCTTTGCGGATATTGAAATTCCATTAACCGATAAGGCAAAAATGCTTTCACCAAAGGTGGAAGGTCGCCTGCTTGATGCATTACACATCAGAAAAAATGAAACAGTACTAGAAGTAGGCACAGGTAGTGGCTACTTAACCGCGGTTTTATCCAAACTTTGTCAATCAGTTACCAGCATAGAAATTGATGAAACGTTAAGCAACTCTGCTCAACAAAAACTCAAAGAGCTTGATATAAAGAATGTCAGTTTTGAGGTGGGTGATGCATCAAAAGGCTGGCAGCGTTCTACAGATTTTTACGATGTGGTTGTTATTAGCACTTCGGTGCCAAAAATTACAGGTCGTTTTTTCCACCTGCTTAATGTTGGTGGACGCATCTTTGTGGTTGAAGGCACAGGAAAAGCCATGAGCGCTAAAATAATTACTCGTCTGAGTGAGCATAAATGGGAAACAAAATCATTATTTGAAACTCAGCTAGATGTTATGCAGGGTTTGGAAACCGCCGCTAAATTTAAGTTTTAGTTAACCAGGGTTTTAATTTATGAATCTATTTTTTAATTTTGTCTTAAAAAAATCACTTCTAGGTTTAACCCTGCTACTGATTATTGCAGGGTTTTTTGTTTCTCAAATCCCTAATTTTCAACTCGACGCCTCATCAGATTCTTTGGTGCTTGAAGGAGATGAAAACCTGGCTTTTTATCAACGTGTCAAGAATGACTATGGCTCTGATGATTATCTGGTTATCTCTTATCAGGTGAAAGGCGAGTTGCTAGATTCGAAACAACTGGCTCATTTAGCACAATTCAAACAAAGCTTAAACAACATTGAGCAAGTTAAATCGGTCACGAGCATTCTAGATGTGCCTTTATTTCGCTCTCCACCACTTTCGTTGGTAGAACTAGCAGATGAAAACATAACCATTGAAAATGGTAACGCCAACCTTGATTTAGCTATTGATGAATTTAAAACTTCGCCTCTTTACGCCAATAATTTAGTCAGCAAAGACGGAAAAACAACAGCGATATTAATCAGCCTAAAAGAGAACCAACGATTTGCAACGTTGCGCAATACTCGTGACCAGATGCGCATTAAGCGTAACAATAACTCACTCAATGAAGAACAAATAGCCAAATTAAAAAGCATTGAAAAACAAGTCTTACGTAATGCCAGTTTGCAGAGCGACCAACAGGCCAAAACCATTGCTCAGATTCGTACGCAAATTCACCAATATTCAGACAAAGCCAGTCTATTCTTAGGTGGCTTACCTATGATTACAACCGATATTGTGAGCTATATCAGTAGCGACTTAATTGTCTTTAGTTTGGCGGTAATTGGACTAATGACGCTTATTTTGGCCATTATTTTTAAAGGGTTGCGCTGGGTAGTAATGCCAATTGGTATTAGTATTACAGGCGCACTAATCATGACCGGATTACTGGCATTTTTAGAGTGGAAAGTTACGGTTATTTCAAGTAACTTCTTCTCACTACTATTGGTAATGACACTTTCAGTTATTATTCATTTGGTGGTTAGATATCGTGAACTCTCTGTACTTAATCCAGCACTAGAATCTCAGCAATTAATTAAAGATACATTGGCGCAAATGTTTAAGCCGTGTTTATTTACCACGCTAACCACTTTTGCTGCGTTTAGCTCCTTACTTATCAGTGGCATTCGCCCGGTGATCGACTTCGGCTGGATGATGTCAATCGGTGTAACCATCGCCCTGGTGTTATCATTTTTAGCCTTTCCAATGATCATGGCCTTATTGCCAAAAGCAAAAATTGCCGCCCATAAAACCGAACTAGGGTTTACCACCGCACTGGCTAAGTTTGTCGAGCGATTTGGCAATCACCTACTGGTTGTTCTTGTTATTTTTATTGTGGCTGCAGGTTTTGGCGTATCAAAGCTCAGTGTAGAAAATAGATTTATTGATTACTTTAAAGAAAGCACTGAAATCAATCAAGGGCTAACCTTAATTGATCAAGAATTGGGCGGCACCATCCCACTAGAGATTATCTTTGAAGATTTAGCAGAAGATTATTGGTTTGATGAAGATTTAAGAGCAGAGATACATGATGTCCATACATATTTAGATGGACTAAAAGAGACTGGAAAAGTACTATCTATTGATACTTTGATGAGCATTCTAACCCAGGCTAATGACGGTGAAGCGCTTAATGGCTTCTTTCTTAATATTGTTCGCGGACAGATTCCTGAATCAGCCAAACAACACGTACTAACGCCGTATATTTCTGAAGATAATGGGCAGCTGCGTATTGTTATTCGTGTCAATGAAACCAACAAAGCATTAAAGCGTGGCAAACTAATTGAAGAGATTAATCATCACCTCTCTGATGAGTTAGGCTTTAGACCGGAAAGCTTCAGACTTAGCGGCATGCTAGTTCTATACAATAACATGTTGCAAAGCCTATTTGACTCTCAGATAAAAACCATTGCCGTAGTGTTTGGCATTATTTTTATCATGTTCTTGTTTGTGTTTAAATCAATTAGCTTATCAATCTTGGCGCTCATTCCAAATACCTTGCCGTCGTTGTTTATTCTTGGCATTATGGGTCTATCCAACATCCCACTAGACCTAATGACCATTACCATTTCCGCCATCGCTATTGGCATTGGTGTGGATAATGCTATTCACTATATCCATCGATTTAAAAGTGAATTTAAAAAAGATGGTGATTACCTAAAGACTATGTATCGCTCACATGCCAGCATTGGCCTGGCAATGTTTTATACATCAATTACGGTTACTTTAGGCTTTTTGATTCTGGCTTTATCTAACTTTATACCAAGTATTTATTTTGGTATATTTACTGCTATCGCCATGCTTAGCGCCCTATTGGCCAACCTAACCTTATTGCCTAAATTGATATTAATGGTGAAACCAAAAATCTAATACCGGTTTCTTTATGTCTACACAGCATCAATTTGACGTCTTAATTATTGGCACTGGCAGTGCAGGATTAATGAGTGCCTTACAACTCTCTACCGATCTATCTATCGCCTTAATTGCTAAAGACGACGTGCTCGAGGGTAGTTCATTTTATGCGCAGGGCGGCATATCAGCCGTACTCGATGCCCATGATAATTTTGATCAACATGTGGTTGATACCCTATCAACTGCTTGCGGACTAGCTGATGAAGCTGCGGTAAGTTTTATGGTGAAAAATGCGCCCGCTGCCATTGATTCGTTAGAAGATGCTGGCGTGCAATTTACCAAAGATAAGAATGACTACCACCTAACAACAGAAGGTGGCCACAGCCACAGAAGAGTGGCACATGTTGCAGATAAGACTGGCCAGTCTATTCAAATAAACTTACTAAGTAATGTTAAAAAACGCGACAACATTACTTTATTTGAGGGCTATATTGCCGTTGATCTACTCACTCAAAGTGATCAATGTTTTGGTGCTTACGTACTAAATAAACAAACCCATGAAGTTGAGTGTTTTGTTGCTCATAAAACCATTTTAGCAACGGGAGGCGCTTCTAAGGTATACCGCTACACCTCAAATCCTGACACTTCAACCGGTGATGGTATTGCTATGGCTAAGCGCGCAGGCTGCAAGATTGTTAACATGGAGTTTGCGCAATTCCACCCTACTTGCCTTTATCATCCTCACGCAAAATCTTTTCTAATCTCTGAAGCCATACGCGGCGAAGGCGGCAAGCTTCACCTGCCAAATGGCAATCAATTTATGCATCAATACGATGAACGTGGTGAGTTAGCCCCGCGCGATATTGTTGCCAGAGCAATCGACTCAGAAATGAAATCAGGCGGTTTGGATTGCGTCTATCTAGATATCTCATTCAAAGGAAAAGATTGGATACAACAACATTTTCCAACCATCTTCGACAAATGCCTAAGTTTTGGTATTGATATTTCACATCAATCTATTCCGGTAGTGCCTGCAGCTCATTATACTTGTGGTGGCATTGATACCAATCTAGATGGACAAACTGATATCGATAATTTATATGCCATTGGTGAAGTTGCACACACTCAAGTCCACGGTGCAAATCGTATGGCTAGCAATTCATTATTAGAATGCATTGTTTTTGCTAAATCATGTGCACAAGATATCAACCAGCAAGTATTAAGCTCGGCCTATCCATCATTTGACCCTTGGGACGCTTCTCGTGTTGCGCCCTCTAATGAAAAGGTTGTTGTGACACATTTGTGGGATGAAGTTCGCGCCATTATGTGGAATTTTGTTGGCATTGTAAGATCGGACAGGCGTCTTAATTATGCCAAACATCGATTAGAGCAAATTGAATCAGAAGTTGATGAATACTACAGTCTTTACTTAATTTCTAGCGATTTAGTT